>JBBQEE010000057.1:0-6342 GCA_038320375.1 Candidatus Nanopelagicales bacterium | reverse complement strand
TATACAGAATCAACTCTAAGAAATAAGAAGCAAGCTCATGCCATGGCAATGCGAATGTATTTAAAGAGCGCTGAAGATGGAACGGTTGATTTAGAACACGACAGTGCAAATGCTTGGTTAGGTGCAGTTAATGACATGCGTCTGGCTTTAGGAGTGCGTCTTAATGTCCAACATCGCACGAGTGATGAACTTGAACTACTAGCCCCCGATGATCCGCTGCGTGGTGTTTATGTTGTCTATGGCTGGCTGGGTTGGTTGCAAGAGAGTTTGGTAGCAGCGCTTATGGATGAAAGTTAGGATTAGAGCATGTCACTTACTATCTCACGTGCATTTGTTGATGCAATTACTGAACAGTCTCGTGCTGAATACCCAGATGAATGTTGTGGAGTAATTCTCGGACCTATTGGAAAAGATAAAGCTGAACGAATTAAGCCAATGATTAATTCTGCACACTCACCTACTTTTTATGAATTTGATCCTAAAGATTTGTTAGCTTTGTATCGAGAAATTGATGATAACGATGAAGAAATAGTTGTTATCTATCACTCACATACCGAGACTGAGGCGCATCCGTCACGGACTGACATTGCATATGCAGGGGAGCCCGGAGCGCACTATGTATTGGTTTCTACTCGCGAAGAGATTGCACCTGCAATTGAATTCCGCTCATTTCGAATCGTGGATGGCATAGTGACTGAAGAAGAAGTTTCAATTACCGAATAGCAGAAATCTTCGCCATAATAAGCCTATGAGCATCGACGTACGCATCCCAACAATTCTTCGACCTTTCACTAAAGATCAGAAAGTTGTAGCGGCAACCGGCCTCACTCTAACTGCGCTAATTTCAGATCTAGATACGCAGTATCCAGGTATCGGAGAGCGACTTCTTGAAAATGGCGCACTACGTCGTTTTATAAATATTTATGTAAATGATGAAGACGTTCGTTTCTTGGGTGGACTTGATGCACCAGTTAAAGACGGTGACTCAATAACGATTCTTCCTGCTGTCGCTGGCGGATAATTTTGGCACGCTATGACTCGCTGGAAACTTCAGTAGGCAACACACCTCTTATAGGATTGCCACGTTTATCTCCAGCTCCAAATGTTCGTCTTTGGGCAAAGATGGAAGACCGAAATCCGACTGGTTCTATAAAAGATCGTACCGCAATTTCCATGATCAACGCCGCAGAAAAAAATGGAACGCTAAAACCCGGCGCCACGATTTTGGAACCAACAAGTGGGAATACTGGAATTTCATTGGCGATGGCTGCAAAAGTTCGCGGCTATAAATTAATTTGTGTAATGCCAAAAAACACTAGTCCCGAACGTCGTCAGTTACTTGAGATGTGGGGTGCTGAAATTATTTCTTCTCCTGCAGCGGGTGGGTCAAACGAAGCAGTACGTGTTGCAAAAGAATTAGCGGCTCAAAATCCAGAGTGGGTATTTTTATATCAATATGGAAATCCAGCAAATACTCAGGCACATTACGACACTACTGGCCCAGAGATTTTTATAGATTTGCCTACGGTCACACATTTTGTTGCAGGTTTGGGTACAACTGGAACGTTGATGGGTGCAGGAAGATATTTAAGAGAGAAAAACCCAGACATTTCAATTATTGCCGCTGAACCCCGCTACGGCGAAGTTGTTTATGGACTTCGAAATATCGACGAAGGATTTGTTCCAGAACTTTATGATGCCTCTGTACTCACCCGACGCTTCTCAGTCGGTGCTGAAGATTCTGTAAGACGAGTGCGTGAATTATTAGAAGTCGAAGGAATATTTGCTGGAATCTCTACCGGAGCAATTTTGCATGCTGCGATAGCGATGGGAAATGAAGCGATACGTGATGGTAAAGATGCTGATATCGCATTTATTGTCTGCGATGCTGGTTGGAAGTATCTTTCAACCGGAATTTACGGTTCACAAATAGAAGCTGCCACTGAAGGGCTCGACGGAACGCTCTGGGCTTAAGAAAATCGGGCTTAAGAAAATCGGGCTTAACTAAGACTCAGGGTATCCTTCCAACTGTGAGCAACGCACCCATCGGAATATTTGATTCTGGAGTCGGCGGATTAACTGTTGCTCGTGCAATTCTTGATCAACTTCCTAATGAATCCACTTTATATATCGGTGACACTGCGCGCGGCCCATATGGACCACGCCCTATCTCTGAAGTGCGAACCTTCGCTCTTGAAACTTTAGATTATTTAGTTGAACAAGGCGTGAAAGCTTTGGTAATTGCCTGTAACACTGCGAGTGCTGCAATGTTGCGCGATGCGCGAGAGCGTTACTCAGTTCCAGTTATTGAAGTAATTCAGCCAGCAGTTAGACGAGCAGTAGCAGCAACTCGTACAGGTCGTATCGGCGTTATTGGAACTCAAGCAACAATTGAATCTAAAGCGTACTTAGATGCATTCGCAGCAGCGCCACAATTAAAAATTACTTCTATTGCTTGCCCGCGATTTGTTGAGTTTGTAGAGCGGGGCGAAACCTCAGGAGAAGAAATAACTGCAATCGCAAGAGAATATTTAAAGCCAATAATGAGCGCCGAAGTTGATACTTTAGTTTTGGGCTGTACTCACTATCCGCTGCTTACGGGCGTGATTTCATATGTAATGGGTAATGAAGTCTCATTGGTCTCTAGCGCAGAAGAAACCGCAAAAGATCTTTATCGTACGCTTGTCGAAAATTCGCTACTCCGCGGAAATTCGTCAGAGGCCGCATCTCATCGCTTCTTGGCAACTGGAGATTCGGCAGCATTTGAATTACTCGCACGCAGATTTTTGGGACCTGAAGTGGGTTCTGTACAACATATCGATTGGAAATAAATGTCACGCAATGATGGAAGAAGCAATAATGACCTGCGCGCAATTAAAATTACACGTAACTGGTTAGACCATGCTGAAGGATCAGTGCTCGTTGAATTTGGTAAGACCCGAGTACTTTGCGTTGCCTCATTTACTCCAGGTGTGCCACGTTGGTTAAAAGATTCAGGAAAAGGTTGGGTTACTTCTGAATATGCGATGCTGCCGCGTGCTACTCATACACGTTCAGATCGCGAAAGTGTTAAAGGAAAACTTGGTGGCAGAACTCAGGAAATTTCTCGATTAGTTGGTAGATCATTACGTGCAATTGTTGATATGAAAGAACTTGGTGAAAACACAATCGTTATTGACTGTGATGTATTGCAAGCAGATGGTGGAACTCGAACTGCTGCAATCACGGGCGCGTATGTTGCGCTTGCTGATGCAATCAACTGGGCAAAATCTCAAGGTCACATAAAGAAGGATGCAAAACCACTGAGTGATTCGGTGGCAGCTGTATCTGTTGGAATTGTTGCGGGAGTGCCGATGCTTGATCTTTGTTACGAGGAAGATGTTCGAGCAGATACAGATATGAATGTAGTCTGCAGTGGAGATGGCCGATTTATTGAAGTGCAAGGAACTGCTGAAGGCGTTCCGTTTGATCGCGCACTATTAGATTCACTACTTGATCTTGCAGTTGCTGGTTGTGTTGAACTTGGGAAAGTTCAAAAAACCGCACTCGAAAAGTGAAGCCACATAAATTACTGCTTGCCACTCGCAATAAAGGCAAGATTGAAGAGTTTCGTCGAATACTCTATGAGATAGCAGATGGCCAGATTGAACTAGTCGGACTAGATCAATTTCCTGAATTACCTGATGTTGATGAAACTGGATCTACATTTGAAGCAAACGCACTTTTGAAAGCACGCGAAATATGTTTGGCATCAGGTATTCCAGCGATTGCTGATGACAGCGGGCTTTGTGTTGATTATTTAAATGGTGACCCAGGAATATTTTCAGCAAGATGGTCGGGCATACATGGGGATGATGAAGCAAATAATAAGAAAGTTTTACAATCATTAATTGGGGTCCCCGATAACGAACGAGCTGCAAATTTCACTTGCGTTGCTGCGCTAGCACTTCCGGATGGTCGCACCCATACAGAAGAGGCACAATTCAAAGGTTGGATATTGCACGAACCTGTTGGGAATCAAGGATTCGGATATGACCCAATCTTTAGACCGGAAGGTTTTACTATCTCTAGCGCACAAATGAGCGCAGTAGAGAAGGATGCAGTGAGCCATCGGGGAAAATCACTCCGCGCTATCGCACCTCACGTCATCACTTTGCTGAACTCCCTAGGCTAAACTTTCCCTATACAAGATTTTCTAATCCGCAAAAGGAGTTCTATCGTGGCAGTTAAGAAAAAAGCAGCAGTAAAGAAAGTGGCTAAAAAAGCACCAGCCAAGAAAAAAGCCGTTGCTAAAAAAGCACCAGCCAAGAAAAAGTCTGCAGCTAAGAAGATTGCTAAGAAAGCTCCTGCACGTAAAAAGGTTGCAGCCAAGAAAGCTCCTGCGCGTAAAAAAGCGGCAGCCAAAAAGACTGTTAAGAAGGTTGCTAAAAAAGCACCAGCACGTAAAAAATCTTCATCAGTGAATAACTTAGTTATTCCTCCAGTACCAGTCGGTGGCGGTAAGAGATCAACACCTGTCAGCGTCACAACTTTGCCTCCAGTAAAGAGCGCTCCAGTTAAGCCATCTTCGGCTCCGAAGCAATCAACTTCACCGCGAGTTTTATTTGCTGCGATCGCTGGAATTTTGCTTTTGACAGTAATTGTTATTAGCCGTTCATCTTCTGATTCAGCAACTCCTGAAACAGCGGCGACTCCATCAGCAACTGCTTCGGCAACTGCATCAGCAACTGAATCTGCTGCACCTGAAATGTCTGAAGCGGCAACTCCTTCAGCAACAGCGTCAGAGCCAAGTGGGGAAATGGTTGGAGAAGTCGCAGCACCAACTCGTTTCATCGGAAATTGGAAAGACTCTTCTAAAGCAGTAATGGTCATCACTTGGAAAGCGCCAGCAGCAACTGCAGGATTGACGGGTTACAAATTTGAATCACGTTCAGGAATGGGCGAATGGAAAGAAACTGGCGCACTTCCAGTTGATCAACTCTCAATTGAATTAACAAAGAGTGCAACTGAAGGTTCAACTTCGTTCCGTGTCTCATCTGTTTATTCAGATGGTCAAGTTGCAACTGCTAAGGCATTCGGATTTGCTGGTCAATTCGAATAAGAGTTTAATAAAAAAACCCTCACTAATTTGTGGGGGTTTTTTTATTCCTCTAAATATTTACTTAGAGCAGCGACGTAGGCACGAACACCAGTCGGTACAAGATGGATACCATCCGGTGCAAAATACTCGGGGTGGCCATTTGAAATTTGATCCCAAGGAACAACGAATGTATTTGGATAACTTGCTGCGGTCTCCTTAATTAGCGCGTTATTCGGTTCTTTCCATTTGCGGGGAACGGCAGTATTTACAACAACTTTCATGGGAACATCCTTGAGAGCTTCAAATATATTGATAACTTGCTCTCGCGTTAGAAGGTTATTATTTCCCAGATTAAAGACTATTTTTGAACCTGTCGCAGACGTGAGATCTTTCTCTATTACTTCTAGTAGTTCGGGTGCCTGTCTACCGACTCGGGCATTAACCAGTGCAATTGGATAAGAAAGTGCCAACTCATTCTTGATTCCCAGAATTACGGAATCTCCTGTCACCCAGAGCCCGGGTTGATCGGTCAACGAATCCGTTGGTGTATTGACGTTATTACTATCGCTTAGCGAATCAAGAAGTATTTGATTTTTTCTATCAACTTCGCGAATAGCGCCAACGCTGACAAGGGCACTCGTTAACAAGACCAGAATTGTGACCAGTGCTACGGAAGATTGCTGCTTTTTTCGCACCTTATTTGTTCGATATTTCATACCCTTTAACCAAGATTCTAAAACGCCGCTGCGGATAGGTAGTTCAACTAATCGCAAAGAGATGTCTGAGAGCGCGAGAACTATAAGAATTCGGAGAGCGAAAAGTGCCCAATCTTGACCAGCTAGATCAACTTGGGGGCGAGTGATCTGAAAAATAACCCAGTGCCATAAGTAAATTGCGTATGAACGTTCACCAATCCAGAGCAGCGCACGGGTTCGAAGAAGTGGAGCAAACCTTGAGGCGGGATGAACAATTGAAATTAATATCGCGGTGCCGAAAATACCTGCCAATGGAAATGCTAATTTATAGAGTGCAGGATTTGATTGATTAATAAATAAGAAAGTTGAGATAATTCCAAGGAAGCCAAATATTCCAATCCCATCAATAAAATCTTGAGCTCTGCGTGTAACTTCAAGGCTAAAGTTTTGAGGTATCCAACTCACTGCAAGCGCTGCTCCGAGGAAGAGTCCGATACTGTGAGTGTCAGTTCCAAAGTAAATATGGCTCACTTTTGTAGAATTTGTGGCATCTAATTGAGAGGAAAC
>JBBQEE010000056.1:0-6348 GCA_038320375.1 Candidatus Nanopelagicales bacterium | reverse complement strand
TTCTGCCCACTATCGTTCAATTCTGGAATTCTCACATGAAGCACTTGCTGAATCTGCAACGGCATTTCGTCGGATCGAAGGATTCTTAAAACGCGCAACTGAAATTTTAGGCAACGAGCCGACCCCGGTTATTTCAGAGAGTTTTACTGATGCGATGAATGATGATCTAGCGGTACCAACAGCGCTAGCCGGAATTTCGGAAGCGCTCCGTGCAGGAAATAGCGCGATAACCGCAGGAGACGAAACAGTAATTGCAGCGAGTGCTAATGAGATTCGCGGTGCGCTGCAAATTCTTGGTTGCGATCCATTCGATGCTGTCTTTGCCGCATCTGGGAAAAGTGATTTAACGAGCGCCCTTGATGGGGTCATTCAATTAGCGTTAACTCAACGCACCGCTGCACGCGATAGAAAAGATTTTGCGGCCTCCGATCAGATTCGCGATGGCTTAGCGGCGCTCGGAATTGTTATTGAAGATACTGCACAAGGGCCACGTTGGTCTGTCTCACAGATAAGCGAGAAGTAAATGGCCGGCAATTCAAAACCTCGGGGCGCAGTTCGCGGTTCCAAAAAAGGTCCAACCGGTGGAACCGGTGGAAAAAATAAGCGTCGCTTAGAAGGTAAAGGTCCAACTCCTAAAGCCGAAGATCGTCCGTATCACGCAGCTGCAAAACGTAAGAAGGCTGCAGAAAAGAAAACTGCGGCGCCAAGAACTCGTACTGGACGAAGTGAAAAGCCCAAAGGTGAAATTGTTTCAGGTCGCAACGCAGTACTTGAGGCCTTGCGTGCCAGCGTTCCTGCAACTGAGTTAATTGTTGCGCGCAGCATTGATGTTGATGATCGCGTAGCCGAATGTTTGCAACTCGCGCTGCATCACCAACTTCCGATTCGTGAAGTACACCGCGCAGAACTTGAGGGCATTAACGCCAATAGCCAAGGAATTATTTTGGCTATCAAGCCTTATCAATATTCAAGTTTCCAAGAAATAACTGAACGTGCTAACCATCCAATTTTAATTGTGGCACTTGATGGTGTTACAGATCCTCGTAACTTAGGTGCGATCGTTCGAAGTTCAGCCGCCTTTGGCGCTGCTGGTGTTGTGATGACAGAACGTCGCGCCGCAGCAATGACTGCTTCGGCTTGGAAATCGTCATCGGGTGCGGCAGCTCGTCTGCCAGTTGCGCAGGTAACGAATATGGCACGCACCATTGATGATGCTAAGAAATTAGGCTGTTTTGTAATTGGTTTAGATGGCGAATCTGATCAGACTCTAAGTGGCATGAAAGTTGCAAAAGAGAATGTAATGATCGTTGTCGGTAGCGAAGGTAAAGGACTTTCTCGTTTAGTGCGCGAAAAGTGTGACTTAGTTGTTTCAATTCCAATGCGCGCCACCACCGAATCACTCAATGCCAGCGTTGCAACTTCGATCGCCCTCTTCTGGGTTGATGAGCAGCGCCGTAAATAAAGGGAAAAGATGAAATTCACCCGATTTATTGTCTGTGGAGATTCATACTCTGAAGGCATGACTGATGAGATGGTTAATGGCCAATATCGGGGTTGGGGAGATCGAGTTGCAGATGGATTAGCCAAGGAAGTAAGTAATTTTGAATATTCTAATTTGGCTATTCGCGGAAAATTGTTAAAGGAAGTTATTGATAACCAACTTCCAACCGCAATTTCTTATGTAACCGGTCCCGAAACTTTACTTTCATTTCACGCAGGTGCCAATGATGCGCTGCGTCCAAATTATAAATCTGAGATTGCATTACCTTTATATGAAGCAGCAGTGCGCAAAGCGGCGGCAACTGGTGCAACTTTGATTCTTTTTTCCGTTTTAGAACGAACCGGAAATACTGGAAAAGGTTCAGATTTATGGGCAGCGCGATTTGGAGAATTTAATAAAACGGTTCGCAAAGTTGGCGCAGACGTTGGTGCGATTGTGGTCGATGCCAATGAAGAAGCATTCTTTAATGACCGTAGATTCTTAGCCTTTGATCGCTTGCATCTAAATGAAATTGGTCATGATCGTTGCGCTCAGGCTGTACTAGAAAAACTTGGATATCAATTTGATTCTAGTTGGCGTAAACCGCTGCCACCTGCAAAACCAGAGTTGTGGATTAAGAAACGAGTTAGAACAGCAATCTGGTTCTTCACTTTTGCACTTCCTTGGATTTGGCGAAGGCTGCGCGGTAAATCATCGGGAGATGGACGAAGTGCTAAATACCCAACTCTGACCGCTTGGCCGCTTCGTTAATTAGACGATTTTTAGATTATGGTGATAACTGCCATAATTACGGCCGTTGCTTGCAGAGGTAACAAGCCTCCCTAGCTCAGTGGTAGAGCAGCGCACTTGTAATGCGCAGGTCGTCAGTTCAATCCTGACGGGGGGCTCCAGATTTAGTTTTACCTGTTTACGAAGGGATTCAATGAGTAAAGAACTCTTCCCTCACAAGAATTTCGACGATTTACTGGGCGCAAATGCTGAATATGTGAAAACATTTAAGTACTCAGATTTAACAGGCAGCGCACTCAAAGGTTTGGCAATTGTCACCTGTATGGATTCTCGAATAAACCCGCTATCCGTTGTCGGAATGAGATCTGGTGATGCCAAGATTTTACGTAACGCTGGTGCGCGCGTAACCGAGGATGTTATTCGAACACTACTTCTTGCTACCTATTTACTTAATGTAAACCGTATTTTGGTAATGCCACATACAGATTGTGCGATGGCTGGCGGGGATGAAGCGGATATTCATAATTTAATTCAAGAAAAATTTGGCGTTGATACAACTAGTTTAAAGTTTCGAACCACAAGTGATCAAAGAGCAGCGCTGGCGGCGGATGTTCAAGATATCCGTCAAAATTCTTTATTGCCCGCAGGGGTAAGTGTTGCGGGTGCTCTTTATGATGTGAAGACCGGAACTATTCTTCCGGTTGATTGCTAACTCGCCGAATCGGCATATTTGTAACTGGATAACTTAAATCAGTTAAAAACTGTTGAACTAATGCGGTGAATAAAGCCGGCTTTTCTTTTGGCGCAATATGCGAAGTCCCTGGCATGATGGCGAGCTGGCTTAAATTAATCGCCCGATACATTTCTAAAGTATGTTCATGAGAAATCACATCGTCATCACCAGCAATAATTAAAGTTGGACATTGAATCTTGGCCAATTCAGTTAGAGAAATATCAGGTTCGGAGTTCCAAATATTAAGCATCTTCTTAATTTTCTCAACCTGAGTGTGTGGGGCATCAGGTGAAGTAGCCTCATATTCAGCCTTATCTTCATCACTTGGTTCATTAAAAGGTAAGTGAATTAAAGTTCCTGAGTGGTGGAAATTTGCGCCAATTAATACGAGTGATTTAACTAGTTCAGGACGCTGGATTGCAATTGACATCGCGATATTTCCACCGTCTGACCAGCCAATTAAATGTGCTGGCTCTTTAACTACATCTTCCATATATGCGATTGCTTCTTCTATTTGATACTTGAAATGAAATGATTCGCTTTTATCTGCGGTGTATCCGTGGCCAGTGCGGTCGTATGCAAAGAGGTGAAAATCAGGTTCAAGAGTTGGTGCTAAAACATAATCCCAATGTGAAGTTTGGCTTAAGCCGCCATGAAGAAGTACAACCACTTCACCGTTATTTTCCCACTCGTACGAAAAAACCTTATGCCCACGTAGATCAAGATAATCTGGCATAAACTTACATACTGTCCATAATGTGACGGTTGCCGCGATCGAAAGTTAAATAGTTCCAGGTCCAATCGGCCATAGTTCCGATCTTGTTGCGCCCACCAAGTAAGTAGAAGAGATGTAACCCAAGCCAAGCAAACCACGCGGGTATGCCAGCAATTTGAATTCCTTTAAATTGAACAACTGCTTTATGGCGACCGATTGTGGCCATTGATCCTTTATCTAAATATTTGAAATCTTTAAGTGCAGTGCCACGGGCTGCACGGATAATTTGTTTTGCAACAAAGCGCCCTTGTTGCATTGCAACCGGTGCAACCATCGGCAAGAAGCGTCCATCGCTACCTTTAGCTCCAGAAATATCGCCAATCGCCCAAATGTGCGGATAGTGCTTTACCTGCAAATTTTGTTCAACATCAATACGTGTGCCATCAAGTGGCAGATTTAATAAACCGCCAGTTGGTTCACCTTTCACTCCAGCAGCCCAAATAGTTACTTCTGAAGGAATCACATCTCCACCTTTAACCAAAATCTGACGTGGCTTAACTTCCTGGACTGCGGTGTTAAGCAGAACAATTACGCCCAGTTTTTCTAAATCTTTTTTAGCACGGGCAGATAAACGCTCACTAAACATCGGCAGAATTCGTGGACCCGCTTCAATTAAATAGATATCAATATGTTTTGCAGCATTTGCTTCATCATTTTTAAGTGGCCCACGTTTTAATTCTGCAAGAGCACCAGCCATTTCAACCCCAGTTGGTCCACCACCCACAACGCTTAGCGATAAACGGGTTTGGTCTTGGAAACGACATAAATCTTCAAAGCGACGCATTACTTTGGAGCGAATATCAATCGCCTCAGAAACACTCTTCATGCCGAGTGCGTTTTCAAAGACACCTTTAACTCCGAAGTCCGCAGTGGCTGAACCAAGTGCAACCACTAAATGATCAAACTCAAGGACTTCTGATGAATCTAGTTTTACACTTTTATTTTTGTGATCTACCGAAATTGGTGAACCCATACGAAATTTGATTCCGCTATCGCGAAGTGCGCCACGCACTGGATGGGCAACATGGTCTGCGGCAAGTCCGGCAGTTGCCACCTGATATAGCAACGGCAAAAATGTCTGGAAGTTATGGCGGTCTACGACTGTTACATCAGCATCTTTTGCAAGCGCACGCGCAGTCGTCAGGCCACCAAAGCCGGCGCCAAGAACTACGACGCGAGGTCGGGTGGTAGAAGCCATAGGTGCAGTCTAGGCTCTGAACTATGAACTCGCAGAATTCGCAACGTTTGATACTTGTTACTGGGGCATCTGGCTATGTCGGTGGCCGATTAGTTCGAGATTTAGTTAGCGATAACCATAACGTTCGTGTTTTGGTGCGTGATGCACAGAAGATTGTCGAACAACCTTGGGCGAAAAACGTAGAAGTGATTCAGGGAAATGCTAATAATCCAGAGGATTTAGATCGCGCTTTAAAAGGCGTGCACACGGCTTATTACTTACTGCACTCGATTAATTTAGGTAAGAATTTTGACGACATTGAATCAGCGATGGCCCGTAATTTTGCAATCTCATCAGAGAAGCAAGGTGTAAATCAAATTGTTTACCTTGGTGGAATCGCTAATGATCAGAACCGTAGTCAGCATTTAGCTTCACGTATGAACACTGGCGCGCAGTTGGCATCTGGAAAAGTCCCAGTTCTCGAGCTTCGCGCCGGAATTATTATTGGCTCAGGTTCAGCCTCATTCGAAATGCTCCGTCATTTAACGCATCGTCTACCGGTTATGACGACCCCAAAATGGGTAACAAATTTAACGCAACCAATTTCGATTCGAGATGCTCTCTATTACCTACGTCAGGCTGCCGAACTTAAAACTCCAGTTGGAAAGATTTGCGACATTGGTGGCAAAGAAGTTCTTTCTTACGCTGACATGATGCAGAAATTTGCCAAGTTATCAGGGCTGCGCAAACGTTGGATTATTTCAGTTCCAGTTTTAACTCCGAAACTTTCTAGCCTCTGGATTGGTTTTGTAACTCCAGTTCCAACTTCACTGGCACGTCCACTCGTTGAATCCTTAATCAGTGAAGTTGTTGCAGATCCAGCTAAAAGTATTGATGCGATTATTCCGCCACCACCTGAAGGATTTATTGATGTTGAGGGTGCAATTAAATTAGCGCTCTCAAAAATTGCTGATCGCGATGTGGTTACACGCTGGTCAGATGCGGCATACCCAATTGCACCTTGGCAGAAAGCGCAAGGGGATCCAGATTGGGCTGGTGAAATGGTTTTACGCGATCGACGAGTTTCAGTTACAGATGCAAGTGCGGAATCACTTTGGAAAGCAATCGAATGTATTGGTGGAACTAACGGTTGGTACGGTTCAGATTGGCTCTGGTATTTGCGCGGTTTAATCGATCGCATGTTCGGTGGAGTTGGTTTACGCCGTGGACGTCGTGATCCTTTAACGCTTCACGTTGGTGAAAGTTTAGATTTCTGGAGAGTTGAAGAACTTGATCGAGGCAAACGTTTAAAACTTTATGCCGAAATGGTTCTTCCTGGAAAAGCTTGGTTGGAATTTAGTATTGAAGAAGAAAATGGAAAGCGCAAAGTTATTCAAGAAGCTAGTTTTTCTCCTAGAGGTTTAGGTGGCCAG
>JBBQEE010000055.1:0-6397 GCA_038320375.1 Candidatus Nanopelagicales bacterium | reverse complement strand
TAATCGCTAAGCACTAATCGCTAAGCACTAATCGCTAAGCACTAATCGCTAAGCACTAATCGCTAAGCACTAATCGCTAAGCACTAATCGCTAAGCACGAACAACTCTTTAAAGGGCTTTGAGCGCGCTCACAACTTTTGTTAGCGAATCCTTTGCATCACCAAATAACAACATTGTTTTTGGATCATAGAGAAGTTCATTCTCGATTCCAGCAAATCCTGGACGCATGGATCGCTTCAGGAAGATAATGTTTGCCGATTTGGAAACTTCCAAAATTGGCATTCCATAAATTGGGCAACCTGGAGTTGTTTGAGCCGCAGGATTTACTACGTCATTTGCACCAATAACAATTGCAACATCTGTCTGCCCGAAAGTTGGATTCACATCTTCCATTTCAGCTAATTGATCATACGGAACGCTTGCTTCAGCAAGAAGTACGTTCATATGTCCGGGCATGCGACCGGCAACTGGGTGAATTCCATAGGCAACATCGATACCTTTGGAAAGCATCAAGTCAGCAAGTTCGCGAACAGTGTGTTGTGCCTGTGCAACGGCAAGTCCAAATCCAGGGACAATTACAACGCGACGTGCATAGTTGAGCAAAATAGCAACGTCATCTGGTGAACCAGAACGCACCGGACGATCTTCAGCGGCGCCACTTGTATCTTGTGGCTTTGCAGTAAAGGCCCCAAAGAGTGTTCCGAATAGTGAGCGGCCCATTGCTTCCGCCATTTTGCGAGTCAGGATGGTTCCTGATGCTCCCACCAGAGTTCCGGCAATGATTAGTAGCGTTGAATCTAAAACATATCCGCTAGCAGCAACTGTTAAACCAGTGAATGCGTTAAGAAGTGAGATAACAATCGGAACATCCGCACCACCAACTGGAAGCACGAAAAGCACACCGAATAGAAGTGAGAGCGCAGCAAGTATCAGTAGCGGCGCAGTTCCAAGTGCAACCACTACCCAAACTGAGCTACTGAGAACCGCGGCAAGCGTTGCCGCAATAACAAATCTTCCACCTGGGAAAACAACGGGACGTGTAGTCATTAATTCTTGCAACTTTAAGAATGTGATGATTGACCCACTAAATGAAACACATCCAACAACCACTGTAAATACTGTGAATATAACAATAGCCGTTGTTGCCTTTGCACCAAGAGATTGATATTCAACAATCGCAACCAGCGCTGCGGCGCCTCCACCGACACCATTGAAAAGTGCAACTAGTTGTGGCATTTGAGTCATTTGAACTTTACGTGCCGCAGGAACACCAATTAAAGTTCCAACAAGAATCGCTCCAATGATCCAACCTAAATTCTTAAGTGGAGCTTGGTAAGCAAATATAACCAGCGTTGCAACGGTGGCACCGAGTGCGCCAATTAAATTTCCACGACGCGCAGTTTTTGGATGTGATAGACCTTTGAGTGCGAGAATGAAGCAAATACCGGCAGCTAAACCGATTAAGTCATACGTTATGCGATTCACTTTTCGCCTCCGCTCTTTGTCACCTTATTCCCCTTAAACATCTCCAACATTCGATCGGTAACGACAAAACCACCGATCATATTAATTGTTGCCAAAATAATTGCAGCGACAGAGAGTGATAACTCGAGAGTGGTTTCGCTATGTGAGCAAACGATAATTGCGCCAACCAAAATCACGCCGTGAATTGCGTTGGCACCTGACATAAGTGGAGTGTGCAAAGTGGATGACACCTTCGCCACAACTTCAAACCCTACGAAAACTGATAGAACAAAGATCGAAATAATCGCCGTTGTATCCATTACTTGGCTCCTCCTGCACTTGGGTCGCGTCGTTGCCCACCATGTGTGAGAGCTGACGCGTTGATAATCTCATCGGCGAAATCCAAGTTCAGTGCAACAGGTGCGCCATCTTTACTTGGCGTTGTCATCAAGGTTAATAAGTTAACAACATTTCGAGAGTACAAACTTGAAGCGTGGAATGGAAGTTGGCTAGGTACATCTTTGCCACCCCAGATACGCACTCCGCCAGCAGTGACTACAACTTCGCCGGGCTTAGAACCTTCAACGTTTCCACCAGATTCTGCAGCAAGATCAATGATTACTGTTCCGGGTTCCATTGCATCGACCATCGCCTGTGTCATCAACCGTGGTGCAGTTCGCCCTGGAACAGCAGCAGTCGTAATAACTACATGTGATTTTGCGATGTAAGGAGTTAGAAGTTCACGTTGCTTTGCAGCGCGTTCTTCTGTCATCTCACGCGCGTAACCGCCTGCGCCCTCAAGTGCTTCAAGTTCAAGTTCAATAAATGCGGCCCCCATTGAACGAACTTCATCAGCCGATGATGGACGAACGTCGTATGCCGAAACAACTGCACCAAGTCGACGCGCAGTAGCGAGAGCTTGTAAACCTGCAACCCCTGCACCAAGAACTAATACTTGGGCCGGAGTAACAGTGCCAGCGGCAGTCATTAGGAGAGGAAAGAATCGTGGAGACATTTCAGCACCAACTAGCACTGCGCGATAACCAGCGCAAAGTGCTTGTGAAGTTAGCGCATCCATAGATTGTGCGCGTGAAATACGTGGAACTAATTCAAGAGAGAAGGATGTAACTCCAGCTTTTGCCGCCGCTTCAATTGAATCAACAGATGTAATTGGAGATAAGAAGGAAATTGTTGCTGCACCTTTTTTCAGCGTTCCCATTTGTGCTGGCGTTAAAGGTTGCACTGATAAAACTACATCAGCATCTTTAAGGACATCACCGCTGACAACTTTGGCACCAGCAGCGGTGTAAGCCGCATCGGTTCCTTGAGAGTTGTTTCCAGCACCTGATTCGATATTAACTTCGAATCCAAGACGGGTTAACTTACTTATGACATCAGGCACTAGCGCAACGCGCTTTTCGCCTTCTTTTCGTTCTAGTGGGACGGCTACTCGCATTACCGAACCCTACCTGCAACTTAAATTAATGTCCTTTTAGTTCCCCGCGTGTAAGGTGATAAAGCAGCGCTTGAATAGTGGTTCGGCGGTGAAATGCTTCACGCCAAATCACAGATTTTGGTCCATCAATCACCGAGGCCGCCACTTCTTCTCCGCGATGTGCGGGTAGACAGTGCATAAATATTGAATCCTTTGAAGTTAGCGCCATGAGTGAATCCGAAACTGCATATGGAGCGAGCACCTTCATTTTTTCTACGCGCTCGGCTTCTGGGTCGCCCATTGACATCCACACATCGGTATAAAGAACGCTGGCATCTTTAGCCGCAGCTTCGGGATCAGTTGTTACTTCGATTGTTGCGCCAGTTTGTTCTGCAATCTTCTTTGCTTGCGCCACTACTTCAGCATCTGGAGCCCATTTACCAGAAGGTGTTGCAGCAACAACATGCGCACCCATAATTGCGCCCATGGTTAACCAAGCGTGCGACATATTATTTCCATCACCAAAGTAAACAAACTTACGACCAGAAATATCTTTACCGAAAGTTTCGCGGATAGTTAACCAGTCAGCAAGTAATTGAGTTGGATGATCAAAATCGGTGAGTGCATTTATAACGGGGATCGAAGCATTTGCACCGAGTTCGTCTACGTCGCTTTGAGCGAATGTGCGAATAATTAGCGCATCGCAATAGCCACTAATAATTTTTGCAGTATCAGCGATCGTCTCACCGCGGCCAAGTTGTAACTCTTCGCCACGAATAAATATTGGAGTGCCACCAAGATGGGCAACAGCGGTTTCAGATGAGAGACGCGTGCGAGTTGAAGGCTTAGTCATATAAATCGCTACAGTTTTATTTGATAGCGCATCTTTGGATCGAAGAGGTTTCTCTGCAAATTCTGCTGCGGTACTCAGCAACATATCTACATCTGCCCGCGATAAATCAGCGGTGCGTAGCAAGTCCTTCATCTTCAAATTCTACCTGCTGGCACTATCCTTATGCACATGGGTATTTTTCGAAAAGACGCTCCCGGCATTGAAGGAGATACTGATCTACTTACCCGTCCTGAATTACAAGATGACGATGGTGGGCATGATCGATTCGCCCATTATGTGAAGACAGAAAAAATCGTTGAATCTGCAGTGACTGGAAAAGCTGTAAAAGCGCTCTGCGGAAAAAAGTGGATTCCATCTCGTGATCCAGAGAAGTACCCAATTTGTCCAGTGTGCAAAGAAATCTATGACGGCCTCTCCAGTAAAAAATCTGATAAAAAATAACGCCGGCTCTCGGTATCTAATCGCATTAGTTACCGCTGCTGCAGTCTTGGCAGGTATTTTTACGGTACCCGTTGCCCAAGCATCTAGCCAGCCTAGAAAAATTCTGACTGGATGGATTCCGTATTACTCAATGAAAACTTCGCTTCCAGCAGTTTTAAATAACGCAGATCTTATAAAAGAAGTAATGCCTTTCTGGTACACCCTAAAATTTAATGGCAAAACGAAATCTGCATTTGTTAGCGATTTGTATGCCCCTGGAAATCCAAGTGTTCCTATGGCTACGCCGTTAGCTGCTCTGCGAACTGCTGGAATACAAATCATTCCTACCATTACAGATGGAATGGAAAAATTAGTATTAGCAAATTTGTTGGCAAGTCCGGTAGAGCGATCGAAAATTGCAAAAACAATCTCTGATTACGTGATGGTTAATAATTTTGATGGAATTGATTTAGATTTTGAGGGATTTGCCTTTGTAGATGGAAACACAACTTGGAGTAAGACCGCTCCGCTTTGGGTCGCGTTGGTGAAAGAGTTATCTGTATTACTACATGCAAACAATAAACTTCTTTCAGTATCCACTCCGTATAACTTCAATCCCACTGAAAGACAAAAGGGTTACACGGTGTACGCGTGGCCACAGATTGCACCATTCATTGATCGATTACGAATAATGACTTATGACTATTCGGTCGCCAAAGTCGGTCCGATTGGTCCAATCTTGTGGACCGAAAAGACTGTTGCATATGCGGCTTCGATTATGCCTGCTTCAAAAATATATGTTGGGTTAGCGGGCTACGGTCGTGACTGGGTAACAAAAGTTGATGGAATATGTCCTGCACCATTTCTTAAAGCGATCAAAGTTGGCGCCAAGGCGGCTACTTTTGTAATGCGAGATGCTGCAAGTCTTGCCGCTTCCTATCAAGTAACTCCAATCTTTGATGAGAAAGTTGGTGAAGCAACATTTACTTACCAAAAGTCTTATGAGGGAAGCACCGCCGATGGTCGATCAACAATTTGTACTGCAACGCGAACTGCTTGGTATCAAAATGCGCAAAGTTATTCACTCCGCAGTGCACTTGTCGCAAAATACAAACTAGGTGGAGTTACCGCCTGGACGCTAGGAATGGAAGAACCACTTGCGATGGCAGCGATACGCCAAACAGCGCTGAATATCGCACCTACCAAAGTAATAAGTGCTTTAAGTTCAGATAAAACGAATACGCAATATGGCAGTGAAGTTGTACTTAGCGCTCAACTTTCCTTGGAAGATAAACTTCCAGCTGCGAACGTGCTTATTCGAATCGAAGGAAAGAGTTCGGCTGATTCTGGATGGCGGGTATTAGCGAATGTAACAACGGGTATTGATGGCAAATTTACTTCAGCAATTTTGCTGAGTAAAACCACTTCCTTAAGAGTGGCTTCTGATGCGACTTGGGAGAGAGCAGATTCAATAAGTAATGAAATAAATATTATTGTTGATAGAACATTCTCATTAAGCGCACCCACGACCGTAATGGCGGGAACACCATTTGCGATTAGTGGAGTAGTCCGTCCAAGATCCTCTGGTGTTCAGGTCAGTCTTTCACAGTATTCCGGTGGAACTTGGAAAAAAATCGGCAGCGCGATAACCGATGAGCAAGGAAACTTTCTCTTTCAAATTCCCAAGGAAGTTCGCTCGATCGCTCGTTATCAAGTAAGTGTTCTGGGGGATCAGATCTGGCAACCTATTTCGGCGCCAGAATTCTCTATAATTATCAGATGAGTTCCAAGACTGAAACCCATGTAGAAGAAGAGTTACGTGCCATCTTCTCTGGTGATACTCCTTGGGTAACAATTGTTTGGGATGATCCAGTCAATCTAATGACATATGTAACTTACGTTTTAATGGAGTTATTTTCTTACCCCAAAGCAAAAGCAGAAGAACTTATGATGAAAGTACATACTGAAGGAAAAGCAGTAGTTTCAACCGGTAGTCGTGAAGAGATGGAATATGATGTCGCAAGATTGCATGAATATGGTTTATGGGCAACTCTGCAGCGAGGTGACAAATTAATATGACCGCTGAAGGCTTTAAGCGCCATGGAAGTAATTCATACGTTGCACATTTCGCCGAGAATGAACGCGATATTCTGATCAATCTGACAGAGCAAATTATCGAATTGCTTGCAGAGCGCGTTGATCACGGTCACGAAGATCCACTAGCC
>JBBQEE010000054.1:0-6460 GCA_038320375.1 Candidatus Nanopelagicales bacterium | reverse complement strand
CATCAACATAGACTTGACCGCCTGCGCGATGAACTAATTCGCAAATTTCACTGATTGCTGACTCAAAGACACCGTGTGTAGAAGGGTAAGTAACCATTAGCGCCGCTAATTTTGAACCATGCTCAACAATCTTTTCTTTGATATCAGCGACCGAAACATTTCCAAATTCATCGCAAGAGATAACTACGACCTGCATACCTGCCATCACCGCACTGGCCGCATTTGTTCCATGAGCACTTGATGGGATTAAACAAATTGTGCGATCCTGATCGCCGCGAGAATCATGATAATTTCTGATGGCCAGTAAACCAGCGAATTCTCCTTGGCTACCTGCATTTGGTTGCAGCGAGACAGCGTCATAACCTGTAATCGCTATTAACCAATCAGAAAGTTCTTGGATCAATTGACGAGAACCCTGTGTTTGATCTGCTGGTGCAAATGGGTGAAGTGATGAGAACTCTGGCCAAGTTACCGCTTCCATTTCGGTAGCCGAGTTCAATTTCATTGTGCAAGAGCCCAGTGGAATCATGGTGCGATCTAGTGCTAAATCGCGATCCGAGAGAGTGCGTAGATAACGCATCATTGAAGTTTCAGAATGATAAGTATTAAACACCGGGTGCTGCAGATAAGAACTGGTTCTTAGAAGATCAGCAGGTAAACCACTCTCCTTTTCACTTACAACAAGCTTTGCATCAAAAACACTCAAAGCCTCGGTCAGTGAATCAAGTGTTGTTGTCTCATCAAAGCTAACACCAACATGTTTTCCATCGATACGGCGGATATTAATTGAAAGGCTTACTGCCTTCGCCACAATCGAGTCTGCGGATTCAACTTCAATCTGCAAAGTATCGAAATAGGAAGCATTGGAAACTTTAAGCCCCGCGCTCTCCAGCGAACCTACAAATACTGAGGTGAGTGAGTGCACACGATTGGCAATCTTCTGAAGTCCGATTGGACCATGCCACATCGCATAGAAGGCACTCATATTTGCAAGAAGAACTTGTGCTGTACAGATATTACTCGTCGCTTTATCGCGACGAATATGTTGTTCGCGAGTTTGTAACGCTAACCGAAAAGCTGGATTGCCATGCGAATCTAAACTCTGCCCGATAAGACGACCAGGTAGTGATCTCTCAAGTCCATTTCGTACCGCCATAAATCCTGCATGTGGTCCACCAAATCCCATTGGAACACCGAAGCGTTGGGCACTGCCAATCGCTACATCGGCTCCCCACTCCCCCGGAGCCTTAAGTAAAGTAAGAGCGAGTAAATCTGTAGCCGCAATTAAGTATGCGTCTTTAGCGTGAACAATCTCTGCCAGCTTTTCATAATTCTTTATTTCACCGAAGGTGTCTGGGTACTGAACGAGCGCACCAAAGAAATTTAAACCTGCAACGCAAGTGAGATCAGATAGATCAACCTCATCTACTTTTATGCCAAGTGGCTTTGCGCGAGTATTAACAACTGCTTTCGTCTGCGGATGGATTGCTTTATCTAATAGAAATACCGCATCGTCGTTGCCTTTATAATTTCGCTTTGCCAGCGTCATCGCTTCCGCTGCCGCTGTGGATTCATCCAACATTGAGGCATTTGAAACATCTAACCCAGTTAACTCCGAAATAACTGTTTGGAATGCGAACAGCGCTTCCAATCTACCTTGGGATATTTCTGGTTGATAGGGCGTGTAGGCGGTATACCAAGCAGGATTTTCCAAAACATTTCTCTTAATCACCGCTGGAGTCACTGTTCCGTAATAACCAGTCCCAATCAGAGATGTGAAAGTCTTATTTTTATCAGCCATCTTATGTAAAAGCGCGATTGCCTCAACTTCACTTACCGCCTCTGGCAAATGTTTTGCTAAAGGCTCAGCGATAGCGATTGCTGATGGAACTACGGTAGCGATGAACGTTTCTAGATTCGAGAACCCGAGTAGCGCCAGCATTTCTGCTTCACTCTTCTGAGTGGGCCCAATATGACGGGACTCAAAACGATCATGCTCGAAGTTCATTGCCGCTCCCCTGGTAATAAATCAATTTCTACTGGGGAAGAATATATCTTTTAGGCGCCTTTTGCCTTTCGACGTTGCGAGAGTTCATCGTTACTTTCATCTCCAGCGAGAACCACTTCACCATTTAACTCACCTTGCAAAGTTGCTAGTGAACCCTCGACCTCATGCCAAACTTTACCGACGGCGATACCAAATACACCCTGCCCGCCTTGAAGTAGATCGACGATTTCATCCGCACTTGAGCATTCATAAATCGAAGCTCCGTCACTCATCAATGTAATGCTTTCAAGTTCAGTAACGCCGCGGCTTCGTAAATGATTAACTGCAGTTCTGATGTTCTGCAAAGAAACTCCAGCATCGAGTAGACGCTTCACAACTTTTAAAACCAAAATATCTCGAAAACCGTATAGACGAGCGGTACCTGAACCACTAGCTGTTCGAACACTCGGTTCGAGCAAACCTGTGCGAGCCCAATAATCTAATTGACGATAGGAAATACCTGCAGCGGCGCATGCTGTAGCACCGCGATAGCCGATCTCATCTTGCCTAACTGGGGAGGTCACGTTGCTCTCGATTCTCATTAGGGAAGGTGTCCAAGGCCCTAAGAGTAAATCCCACGACCTATGGATTCAATGACCGACACGGGACAAACCTCAAGTAGAGAGTGAGACTTCTGATCCTTAGCCTGCAAAGTCATCGGGATTGATCTGGTCCAGGAATTCACGGAAGCGCTCGAGCTCCACATCAGAGCTAGCCTCGTCCGAACTCGATTCGGCTCCCTCACCGGCTATTAACCGTTCTGGGATATCAATCCCGACAGTATCTAGAAGATCTGAATCAGCCATGATCTTGCTCTGAGTGCGAAGTGCTATCGCAATCGCATCTGATGGTCGAGCCGAAATCTTTAGAAGCGAAGATTGGTTATCTCGTAGGTGAAGTTCAGAGTAGAAAACGCCATCCTTTAACTCTGTGACATGGACTTCTTCCATAGTTAGTTCGGCAACTTGAAAGATATTCGCGATTAAATCGTGAGTAAGCGGACGTTGAGCGGCCATTCCTTGTTGAGCAAAGGCGATAGCGGTTGCCTCAACGGCGCCAACCCAGATCGGTAAAAACCTCGTTCCATCTACTTCTTTCAATAGAACAATCGGCTGATTAGAAGGCATCTCGATGCGGACTCCGACTAACTCCATCAAAACCATCATAGAAAATTGATCCGGTATCTAAATATTAACGAGGACGATTTAGTCCAGCGCGAACTAGCGCAGCATGTAAGCGGACAGAAAGGGATGCAATCTGCTTCTGAACTTCTTCGGCGCGAGCTTTTGAATCCGCAGACTTCTGACGATTAATTGGCGTGATTACTTGTTCGATCAAACCAATCTCACGATCTGCTGCGGATTTAAATGATCTTAAATGGCGACCTTCAATTCCAAAACCAGACATCTCCGCAACTGCCTTTGCAACGGCCAGCGCATCGGCATCGTAGTGACGACCGCGAATTGCTATAAATCCAAAAGTCTCTAACTCCACGAGTTGGTCATCAACCAGACCGCTTGCCTTCAATAATTCATCACGAGATAGTCGAAGATCTGATCCTGTAGCAAATGACTCTGGCGAGGTATCGCTATCGATACTTGTCAGGCTCGGACGTGGAGCAGCTACTCCCCCGGCAGACGCCGGTTGAAGACCACGGTCGAGTGCTTCTAAATTTCCTTTAATTACTCGCAACGGCAGATATTGATCGCGCTGCAGCAAGAGGACATAACGTAGCCGCTCAAGATCTGCTGCGGTGAATTTACGATATCCAGACGGGGTGCGTTGCGGCTCTATTAAACCTTCTGATTCTAGGAAACGGATTTTAGAAATTGTAATGTCTGAAAAGTCCCCACGAAGCTTGGTCAATACTTCGCCGATACTCAAGTATGCGCGTGCTGGAACGCTCATTACATTCTCCCCTACTTCTAAAAGGCCGAGTTCACGGCGCTGATTAAATCTTACTTATTATTTTTTCGAACAAAGAAACAGTCCATGAAACTTTCCGATTTGAATCTCATCGCCCATCTTTAAAACTACCGACGATTCAGAGATGTTGTTTACATATGTGCCATTTAGACTGCCTAAATCCGAAAGTGTGAAGATTCCATCTTTGCTAGTGATGCGAGCATGGCAACGAGAGACAGTTACGTCATCGAGGAAAACATCTGATTCGGCGGCGCGCCCAATCTCGGTTGATTCCTGGGCCACTAGAAACCGCGAACCCTTCGAGGGACCGCGATGGATAACGATCATTGCCCGACTGTTCTCACCATTAATTGCAGACTCAACTGCACTTCGATCTTCGGCAGAAACAGAGGAAAGATAGGCGGTTATAGCGCTATCAAGGGAAGCATCTACGACCGCGCGAACTCCTAGATGAAGGGTGCTGGTGAGTTCAATCTTAGAATTTGGCTTATTCACTTTGCATCTCCCTTCACTTCACTTATTAACGTCAACCTGAGGATGACCCTAAGGCGAGTTGAGATAGAAATCAAGCGGTAACTAGTGCGAGAAAATGCAAATATTTAAGCGGTAATTTGACGGTAATCAGCGGCAGATAGTAGGCCTTCCGGAGTCGCTGCAACTTCAATTTCCGCTAGCCAACCGCCTCCGTACGGATCGCTGTTGATAGTTTCAGGTGCGTTATTTAAATTCCCATTAATCGCAACAATTCTTCCAGTTACAGGTGCAAAAATTTCTGAAACACTCTTAGTGGATTCCACCTCACCACAAACTTTATCCGCAGTCACGCTTTCACCGATCTTAGGCAACTGAACATAAACAATGTCTCCCAAAGCGGCTTGCGCATAATCTGTAATGCCCATTCGATAAATCATGGGAGCGCTAGTTGATACCCATTCATGCTCTTTTGTGTAATGCAGGTCTTCGGGAATCATTGACATGAACTGCTCCTAACAATCTTTACTTCTCGCGGTCGATTAACGGGGCAAAACTATCGTGAAACTCTAAGAACCGATACCGCAGACATCAGGTATGTCACCCCAGTAAATAGATAAAGAGCGAGGCCCCAGATAGCAAAACTCCAACCCAGAACGAAGGCCAAGTTTCCATACCAGCCGTCATGAAGTGCTAGAAGTAAAAAAGGAAAAGCGTAAAGTAAATTAAATGTCGCAGCCTTACCTAAGTAAGTAACTTTAAGTGGAGGTTGAGACCTTGCAGTTAACACCAGAGCAACTAAGGCCAAGAATAAATCCCGCGCTAATAAGGTGCCGATCAGCCAGAGCGGAACCGCTTCACGAATGAATAGCACAATTAGCGTAGCCAGAATGTAAAGACGATCGATAAATGGATCCATCAATTCGCCTAGCCGGGACTCTTGTCCCCAAGCGCGAGCCAACTTTCCATCAAAATAGTCAGTGGCTCCCCCGATAGCTAAGGTTAAAATTGCCCAACCGTCGGCTTCAAGAACTAGCGCCAAGTAGATAAAAAGCGGGATCCCGAGCCCCCGCAAAAAGGTCAGTCCATTTGGGAGAGTTAATAACGGGGCGCGCTGCATTAATCTCGCTCTTTAACTCTGACTGCGACCATAACTGGAGTGCCCGGGAATCCGAACTCCTCGCGAAGTCGACGCTCTATAAATCTCCGATAAGACGGTTCGATCCACCCGCTGGAGAAGACCACAAACTTTGGGGGCGCGATGCCCGCTTGGGTCGCGTAATAGATCTTTGGTTGCTTGCCTCCGCGAACCGGCGGCGGTGTTGCTCCAATTAGGGCTCCAAGGAATGAGTTTAATTTGGCAGTTGGTACACGACGTTCCCAACTATCGATGGCGGTTCGAAGCGCTGGTGCCAAGCGATCTCGGTGCCAACCAGTCTTAGCAGCAACATTAACTCGTTGCGCCCATTCAACTTGATCCAAGTGGCGATCAATTTCCTTATCAAGTTGATCTCTACGATCTTCATCAACTAGATCCCACTTATTCATCACGATAACCATCGCCTTGCCAGCTTCTTCAACCATTGTGATAACGCGTAGATCTTGTTCAGAGATTGGCATTGATGCATCTAGTACAACGACCGCACATTCACATCGCTCGAGCGCTGATTGAGTGCGAAGCATTGCATAATAATCAGTACCGCTTGCTTGATTGGCTCTCTTACGAAGTCCAGCAGTGTCGATAAATCTCCAGATCGATCCACCGAAATCAACCAACTCATCTACTGGATCTCGAGTTGTTCCAGCGACGTCATCAACGATCGATCGATTCTCTCCTGCTAACGCGTTTAGCAAACTAGATTTTCCAACGTTTGGTCGGCCGATCAGTGCGATCTTTCTATAACCATCTTGAGTTTGCGCTCCACCAACTTCTGGCATTTCCGCAACAATAAAGTCGAGAAGATCACCGCTTCCACGACCGTGAAGTGCTGAAACAAAGCGGGGTTCACCTAATCC
>JBBQEE010000053.1:0-6529 GCA_038320375.1 Candidatus Nanopelagicales bacterium | reverse complement strand
GGTGCTGGGAAAAGTGGCTTCGTCTAAATGGCTAACAGAGGAACCTTCTTCATAAATTTTCGGGGTGTAAAGCAGCGGTTTGATTCCTAAGTTAGCAGCAATTCCAAGTGGACCAGCCCAAACTAATCTAGAAGTGAGCGCTTCTCCAAGTTCAAGTGAGGGAGATGGTAAATCTGAGAGTCGACGGCCGTCAATAGTTTGAACGTAGGCATCGTAAGCAGTTGGTTGATCAATTGATCCGTAACCAAGAAAACTGTCGTAGCTATCGGTGGAGAGAAAACCTAAGCCATGTGCCATTTCGTGCAAGATAACTGACTGCAAATCGTATTCACTTCGACTTGGACCAGATCCACCACCGCGATACCAAGTGGCAAGTGAATTAACATTAATTATCATCTCCGGATTATCACCATCAAGATCTTTGCCAGCCAAGGCATTCGCTAGCGCTGATGGATACCAAAGACTGGCATCTGGTGCACCAGTGAAATTTGAAAAATAACTTCCTGGACGGGCGCTTCCCAAAACGCTAAAAGAAGAAGATCTTCCCCATGTTGCTTCGATATGAATTGGAACTTTTGATTCAAAGTTGGCCGCCCAAACATCAATCGATGCTTGAACTTGGGTTTTGGTCCACTCTGGAAAGTTATTGTACTTAACGATAAATTTAGATTTTGATTCTAGATTGACAACTTTGGCCGGTGAACTTTGCTTAGCTAAGGTTGCTGGACCAGCATAAATATTTCCCCAATGAGTTGCTGGCCTAACTTTAACAAGTGCTTGGGCAGAGTCAGGAACGAGTAAACTCAATCCCAGCGAAAGAAATACTGTAAGTAGGGCAACAGTACGAGTAGGAAAGCGCTGGAATTTCGTTGCCATAGCGCCCAACGGTATCAGGATGGGAGACTGTGTCCATGTCTGATTACGAAGATCAAGGGCAACTTACCGAATCGATTAATCGGATGAAATCTGAACGTGCCGTAACTCTCAATTTTTCTGGAACCTCGGCGCGGCCAGAACCAACTTTAGATGAAGCACGTACGGAACTAGCAAATTCAATTGGCCAGATCGCTCACATGATTTTCTCAAAAAAGTATGGGCCGCTAGTTGGAACAATTTCAAAAACTACAGCTGAGACAGTCCTAAAAAACGCAGAAGAAAATCTGTATCGTACAAAAGGTGATGTAACTCTGGTTATTCAAGAAATTATTGATCGATCATTTACATCTTCAAAACGAAAGAAAAAATGAGAACAGTAGTAACGCTTTATTCGCGTACTGGTTGCCATCTATGCGAAAGTGCTGAAAATACTTTAAGTGCGCTAGTTGACGAATTAAATTTTGATTTAGATATCAAATTAATCGACGGTGATGCTGAGCTGGAGCGACTATATGGAAACGAAGTTCCAGTAACGCATATAGCGGGCAAGCATCACGATTTCTATAGCGTAGATCCAATTAGATTTAGATCTTGCCTTGAAAAACATCGTCAGCATCAATAATTCGATATGAATAACCTTGTTCAGCAAGGAACCTTTGGCGGTTTTGCGCAAAGTCTTGATCAATAGTGTCTCGTGAAACTATTGAATAAAACTTGGCGCCTCGACCATCAGCTTTAGGACGAACGATTCGACCTAAGCGTTGGGCTTCTTCTTGTCGTGAACCGAATGCGCCAGAGACTTGAATAGCGATAGTCGCTTCTGGTAAATCAATTGAGAAGTTGGCAACCTTTGACACAACTAAACATTTTATTTCCCCAGATCTAAAAGCAGCAAAAAGAACTTCACGTTCTTTGAGTGGAGTTTCACCTTTTATTAATGGAACTCCAAGATTCTCGGAGAGGTCATCAAGTTGATCAATATATTGACCGATCACGAGAATTTGCTCTCCTTCGTGGAGTGAAACAAGCTCTTGCACAACATCTCGCTTGGTGCGCGTGGTTGCACATGCTCGATAACGATTCTCTGGCTCGGCAGTTGCATAAGTGAGTCGCTCTGCTTCAGTTAGATTGACGCGAACTTCAATACATTCGGCGGGCGCGATATATCCCTGTGCTTCAATTTCTTTCCAAGGTACATCAAAACGTTTTGGACCGATAAGTGAGAAAACCTCACCCTCCATGCCATCTTCACGAACTAAAGTTGCGGTAAGTCCTAAGCGTCGGCGGGATTGAATATCAGCAGTAAATCTGAAAATTGGAGCTGGAAGCAAGTGCACTTCGTCATAAATAATTAAGCCCCAGTCATGAGTATCAAATAAATCAAGATGAGCGTAAACACCATTCTTTTTCTTTGTCATAACTTGATAGGTGGCAATTGTTACAGGACGAATCTCTTTCTTCGCTCCTGAGTATTCACCGATCTCATCTTCATTTAAAGTTGTTCTGTGAAGTAATTCATCTCGCCATTGACGGGCAGCGATCGTATTAGTAACCAAAATTAAAGTCGTAGCTTTGGCATGTGCCATTGCTGCGGCGCCAACAATAGTTTTTCCAGCACCACATGGAAGAACAACAACACCAGAACCACCATGCCAGAAACCTTCTGCTGCTAATTCTTGGTATGGTCGAATCTTCCAATCGCTCTGGCGTAATGAAATTTCGTGAGCTTGCCCATCAACGTAGCCAGCAAAATCTTCAGCCGGCCAACCAAGACGCAAAAGTGATTGCTTTATCGCTCCACGTTGACTTGGATGCACAGCAATAGTTTCTGAATCAATGCGCACTCCGAGAAGCGGTGCAATTTTTTTAGCCCGAATAACTTCTTCCAAGACTCCAACATCAGTGGTTATAAGGATCAGTCCATGAATCGGATCTGCTTCAAGGCGTAAACGCCCATATCGCGACATGGTTTCAGCAACGTCAACGAGAAGAGAATGTGGAACGGCGTAACGCGAGTATTTAATTAAAGTATCAATAACTAGTTCGGCATCATGGCCCGCTGCACGAGCATTCCAAAGTCCAAGATTAGTTAATCGATATGTGTGAATATGTTCTGGAGCGCGTTCGAGTTCAGCGAACGGAGCAATTGCTCTGCGGCATTCAGTTGAAAGTGGGTGATCGATATCCAATAAAAGTGTTTTATCACTTTGAACAATCAGTGGGCCTTCGCTCATTTCAACAGATCCTTAACTAGAGCATGCAGGAGTGCACTTCGTTCTTCAATCGACTTCAAACTTAACCATTCGTGAGGCGCATGTGCACCGCCACCAACTGCGCCAAGACCATCTAATACCTGAGCACCAGCAGCAGCCGCAAAATTTCCATCACTGGCTCCACCAACTTCTGCGCATCCGACTGGCTCCATTCCAATTTCTTTAGCAACTCTTTCTACGCGTTCATAAAGTTCTTTCGTTGATGATGGTTGAAGTGGCGGACGATTTAAACCACCCGTGACTTCTATACGTGAACCTTTTATCTCTGCAGGAATTGATTTAATCTTGGCATCGATTCTTTCAAGTTCGGTTTGAGAGAAGGAGCGAGCATCAATTTCAACGACTGCTAAGTCAGGAACTGTATTTGCGCTATTTCCAGAACGTAAGAGTGTTGGTACGACAGTTGTACCAAATTCAGAATTCTCCAGTGCCGATAACTTTAAAATAATATGCGCAATCTCTACCGTTGCGTTGACACCTTTTTCTGGCTCCAATCCAGCATGCGCTGCCAAACCGTGCGCACTTATTTTGTACATCGCAGTGCCTTTTCGACCAGTCTTTACTTTTCCATTAAGTGAGGCTTCAAGAACTAGAACAGCTTTCGCTTTTGCAGATAAATCCATTATCAATTCGCGGGAAGCAAAACTTCCGGTTTCTTCATCTGTCGTCGCAACTAGCGCAACTCGGGATTCAACGTCAGTAATCCCGTTGAGTGCAAATAGGGCTTGAACAAATCCGGCTTTCATATCAAAAACACCGGGACCACGAACTACATCTCCATTTACTTCCCAAAGTGGAAGGTATGAACCAATCGGCCACACCGTATCGAGATGAGCCAAAATTAAAATTTCTGGCTGTTCTGATCCCCACCAAAAAATTGGGCGCCCATGAATCTCTTTTATTTGAGCAGGTGTTCCTAAAACGCGTGTAGCGATATCACTTGCTAGTCGCACAACGCTGCGGCAGGCATCTAAATCTTCACTCGGAGATTCACAGCGAACTAACGCTTCAATTGCAGCCAACATGGGGTCAAGTCTGCCGTACTGGGGTTCTTTTGCGCTTGTCATATTGACGCCACTCCAGAGATGCGCGCAATTCGGAAGGTTTGAAGTTCACCGGTCGCATGATCGCGAGCAATTAGAGAACCGGCAGAAAGTTTTAGGGGATCAACAATTCGATGTGAGAGAAGGCCGTTGTTATCTGCATAACCAATGGAGAGTGATGTGGCTGGCTGATTTTGCAGATAGTCAGTAAGAATATCTAACGTCTCGTTCGCAGTTGTGCGCGGAAGTGAGCCCAGCGCGTTATTGGCAATATTTCTCATAGTGCTCTGTCGATGGCTAGATTTTTCTCCGGTACGTAAAGCACGAAGTGCGGCCTCTAGTTGTAATTCATCTGGTTTCTCGAATTCTCCAATAATGCGGGGAGGTCTTGCTTTAGTTTTTGCACGTTGAATTCGCGGCCCACTTAAGAGCGCACCTTGCGAATCTTCACCAGCTGGAAGATAGCCAAAGCTTCGCAAAATATTCATAGCATCGCCCGCATCATGCTGACAGATTAGAACTTCCGGCGCGATCTGCCTCAGAGATAAAATTTCTAAACGCTTATCGCTAATTATTTGCATAATCAACGCTGAATCTTCACAACGAATAAAAGATGAAGTATTACCAACTCGTAATTTTCCATGTTTCTTTGCAACATCAGAAATTAAATACTCAAGCGGTTGTGGCATTGGTGTTTTTGAAGTCTTCTTTAAGAATGCTTTTATTTCATCTCCCGTACGACCGTGATCTAGTCCACGTCTGACGGTTGCTTCACTAAAGCGATAAACGGTTGCGCCGCCACGGCTTTCGATCTCTGCCAAGATCGCTAATTCTTGAGCAATCTCGTGTTCTAGTGGTCCGGGTGCAATCGCGGTGTAGTCACTCTGAATAAGAATGTGATCAACCGGTTTAGGAAGATCCTGATTGATGCATTCTAAATTCCCACCAACTAAAAACTCGCTGCCGTATTTAGAAATTACTCCTTGTCCAGTAATTCCCAACCATTCAGCTTCACGCAAAGTCCACTCCAGATATTCCACGGGAATTCCATTACTTCGTTTGGCTGGTGCATTCCACTGAGCTAGCGCTGCAAATTTAGTAAATTCAGGTGCGATACCTCGGTTCTCATCTAATAGTCGCAGAGTTAGTTTGCGCAGAGGCGATGCTGCTACTCGATCTAGTTCTGGACCAAGCGGTGCAACATTTTTACTCTCTTCTTTTCCAACTAAGCCACTTACTCGAGATGTTATTAACCAAGAAGATACGAGTGATTGCCAACGCTGAGATGGAGACTGAGTTAACCAGAAATCAAATTGGGAAGTGGGCAAAATGCGATCATCTGGTTCGATTGTTACTAGACCAGTTAGATAAGCAATTTCTGCAATGAATGCGGCGCAGTTTTGATCTACACCTAAGTGGGTGGCTAAAACTTTAAGGTCGCGGACTCCGAGACCGCCTGAGCGAAGCGCAACTGCTGGCTCTTGCGCCCAGAAGTTAAGAACTTCTTCCGTCCAACGCAGATAAGTAGTGATATTTGCGATTGCTGCCAGCTGTACATTCTTTGAATCTCGCTTATCGCCCGTGAGTTCGGGTGCAGAGATATTTAAATTGCGATGAATTTTTCCACCGCGTAGATGGAGTGCAACTTCGCGAACCAACAGAACAGTCTTGGAATTCGCAGCGACAACAAAATTATTTTCTAGAAGCCACTCAACACCTGCACCTGGTTTTTTTAAATCGGCGACAGTTCCCCGTGGTGGTCCCCAGACCATGGCATCGAGCGCTTTCTTTGCCGCCGGCGGAGCATCTTCTAATTTCTTAAGGTTAAGTTTGACCATTGATTGTGGGCCAAGACCTTGTATTTCATTACCTAAAACTTCACGCGCTGTAGAGGGTAGATAGAAACCATCTTTTCCGGGATAAATAAGTCCGCGTTCAACAAGTCCGGGCAGGATAAAGAGCGCCGACTTATCTGTGAGTGCAACAATATTTTTCTCAGTGAAAGGTTCAGTTGCGATCGCACAGGCCTCAAGAACTTGATATTGACATGCGTTAAGTGAATCGATTGTTCGCGCCAAACTTGGTGCAGATGAAGCACGCACTGCAAGCGAGGCCATATCTGATGGCGGAGGAGTTGATAATTCGGGACGATGTGAAAAGAGCAGGATTAAGGCAGCATCATCCAAGGAACGTAAATAATCTGTAAATGAGCGCGTTTGCATAACTTGCCTACATTACTGGCAAGAGCACTCTTTGCGCGAACTGAAGAGTTAGCGCTTCTTTCTACGCGGGGTTAGAACGGTTCCAAGCCATGCAATCCTTGAAACCATCGGTCCC
>JBBQEE010000052.1:0-6536 GCA_038320375.1 Candidatus Nanopelagicales bacterium | reverse complement strand
GATCTTCATCAGAATAAATAGCCACACTTTCTAGGCCATGATCGCGACAGGCGCGAATTATGCGAACTGCAATTTCACCACGGTTTGCAATCAGGACGCGCTTCATCGCATCTCCTTAACTTCTGGCCACGAGTAACCTAGTTGGGTCATTGCAGAACGTAGAAACGGCATCGAAATACCAACCACATTTGTGTAGTCGCCCTCAATAATTGGAATAAATGGTGAACCGTATCCATCTAGCGTAAAGCCACCAGCAACTTGAAGTGGCTCACCTGATTTTATGTAATCTTCGATTTCATCATCAGTGAGTTCAGAAAACGTTACTTTTGTAGTTACTCGATCTGCAATTTCGCGCCCCTGTTCGGTATCGATTATGCAGTGTCCTGTATGTAATAAACCCGATCTCCCACTTATCTTTCGAGCTCGCTCGCGAGCAACTTCTGGTGTACCAGGTTTTCCAAATGAAATTCCATCCACATCAAAAGTAGAGTCGCACCCAATAATTATGGCCGGATAATCAATTCGCTCGCGCACTGTATGAGCCTTAGTTAAGGCAAGTGCAATGACCATGTCCGCTGGTGACATCGCGTTAAAAAAATCTGTTTCTTCATCAACTTCACTAAGCTCAATGACGGGTTTGAGACCTGCGCCCTCCAGAAGTTGGCGACGTGAAGTGCTTTGAGAGGCTAGAACAATTTTCGGCATTAAGTGGCTTCTCTATTTCATTCTTTTGCGAGCACCGAAAGTAATTTGGTGCGGCAACGGTTGTCGAAGTTGTGGCAGACCAAAGACGCTGCGCTTTATGACAGGAACTAAGTTCTGCATTTTATGATGATCAATCACCACTTTTAAAGCCAAGAGTTCCTCTTCGCTCGGGTTTCCTGATTTAACTGTAAATTTCACTAAAGCGGAATATTTCCATGTTTGCGAGCCGGCAATACATCTCTTTTTGTTTTAAGCGTTCTAAATGCTTTTGTAATGTAAGCGCGTGATTGATGAGGCTCAATAACACTGTCAATCGTTCCGCGCTCAGCTGCTGCATAAGGATTTGAAAGTGTCTTGGTATATTCCTCAACTAATTCAGCCCGAACCTTTGCTGGATCACTAGCTTCGGCAAGTTCTTTTCGGTAGAGAATATTTACTGCACCTTGAGCGCCCATAACAGCAATTTCGGCACTTGGCCATGCAAAGTTGATATCACTGCCAAGATATTTAGAACCCATAACAATAAATGCTCCGCCATATGCTTTGCGTGTAATCAATGTAACTAAAGGGACAGATGCTTCAGCGTAGGCATAAAGTAACTTCGCACCACGACGAACAATGCCATTCCATTCTTGTTCAGTCCCTGGCAAAAATCCGGGCACATCAACAAGTGTCAGAATTGGAATATTGAAAGCATCGCAAAAACGTAAGAAGCGCGCTGCTTTTTCGCTGGAATTAATATCTAGAGTTCCTGCAAGTTGCGAAGGCTGATTGGCGATAATTCCTACCGATTCGCCTTCGATTCGACCAAATCCAACAACAATGTTGGGTGCATAAAGCGCGTGAACCTCCAGAAATTCACCTTCATCCACGAGCGCGTTGATCAGCACCTTCATGTCATACGGCTGGTTTGGAGAATCTGGAATCAGAGTATTTAAAGCTGCATCTGTGGCTGTCTCCGCCAAAGTCTGGGTCGGAGGTAAATGTGGCGAACCATCCATATTATTTGAAGGTAAATAGGAGAGCAGCGCTTTAACGTAATCAATTGCATCCGCTTCGCTTTCAGCAAGATAGTGCGCGTTTCCAGATCGAGTTGCGTGGGTCAAGCCTCCGCCTAACTCTTCCATTTCAACATCTTCACCTGTTACAGATTTGATCACATCTGGACCAGTAATAAACATATGAGAGGTTTCATTTACCATCACAGTGAAATCAGTTAGCGCGGGAGAGTAGGCGGAACCTCCAGCGCACGGTCCTAAAATCAAAGAAATTTGTGGAATCACACCCGATGATCTGGTGTTTAGTCGAAAAATTTTTCCGTAACCGTTTAGTGATGCAACACCTTCTTGGATACGAGCACCACCAGAATCATTAATTCCAATTAAGGGGATTCCGCTTTTCAAAGCGAATTCAGCAATCTTTACAATTTTTTCAGCGTGGACTTCACCAAGACTTCCACCCATAACGGTGAAATCTTGCGAGTACAGAGCGATCGGTCTTGAATCAACTGTCGCGGTACCAATGACAACACCATCGCCATAAGGACGATTTTTTTCCATTCCGAATTGTGTTGAGCGGTGACGAGCAAATTCGTCAATCTCAGTAAATGAATCAGCGTCGACAAGCAGATCAATTCGCTCACGGGCGGTGAGTTTTCCTTTAGCGTGCTGCTTTTCCACCGCTCGAGCGGATCCTGCATTAATTGCTTCTTCGACACGTAATCGAAGATCTTCAATTTTTCCCGAAGTTGTATGCAGATCTGGGCTCATGGCTCTACGGTACTAGGCGTGGGTAGCCCAGCGCCAAGAGCGCCACTAGATAAAGCGATGATCACATCGGGGATTTCGCCATACTGGCGAGTAAGCGTGGTTGAACTCACTGGATCTACGCAAGACGATCTTGCAAACTTAATTAGTTTAGAAGAAGTAAATGCTGGTGAATTAATTGTGACTGAATTTCAAAGTGCTGGTCGTGGCAGATTAGATAGAAGTTTTCAGGCACCTACACACAGCGCCTTACTTTTCTCTTTCTATCTAAAACCAAAGCGAGTTCGGGATGATTGGGGTTTTATCTCAATGCTCGCAGCTCTGACTTTAAGTCAGTCTATTAATAAATCACTCTCAAAGGACCTCTCTCTCAAATGGCCAAATGATATTTTAATTGGCGATAAAAAAGTTGCTGGATTAATTAGCCAGGCAACCGAGCACGGAGTCATCGTTGGTATTGGATTGAATGTAGGGATGGATGAAAGTGAATTACCTGTAGAAACGGCAACATCTTTACTACTTGCAAATAGCGAAGATCTTGACCGAAACAAAATATTGATTAACTTTTTAAATCTATTTGAAATAAATTTTAAATCTTGGGATTCGGGAGCAGATTTTAGGGAAGCCTATTCGTCGCTTAGTTCGACTCTCAAGAAGTTAATCCAGATTGAGGTTGTGGGAAAACCTGTCCATCAGGGATTGGCTAAATCGATAACACTGCAAGGCACGCTCATGCTTGATGATGGCTCTGAAGTAACAGTTGGAGATGTAGTTCATCTAAGATAAAGCCGTGAACGAGCGCTTCCCAACAGTCGGAATCATCGGCGCTGGGCAATTAGCACGGATGACGGTGGCACCTGCAGCGGCGCTCGGAATTAATTTATTACTCTTTGCCGGCGATAACCACGATAGTGCAGCACAGATCGCTCCACATGTAGTCGGTGATTTCCGTAGCCTTTCTGAACTGCAAGATTTCGCCAAGAAATGTGATGTTATAACTTTTGAGCATGAACTAGTGCCACTTTCGGTAATTAAAGGGCTGGAGTTATTAGGAGTAAAAGTATTTCCAACTTCTGATTCATTTCTTTATTCACAGAATAAAGTCGAGATGCGTAAAAAATTATCAAATTATCCTTCACCTAAATGGAAGGTAATTAGTAACGAATCTGAATCTTTTGATTTTCCGTTTATTGCTAAAACTATTTCTGGTGGATATGACGGACGTGGAGTCTGGAAAATTTCTAGCGCTGAAGAACTTCAGAAAATATTGAGCGAAAGCACTGAGCTGCTTATAGAAGAACTGATTGAGTTTGATTTTGAAATCGCCGTCATGGTTGCACGTTCGGCGCATGGTCAGGCAAATACTTGGACGCCAACCGAGACAGTTCAAAGCGATGGAATATGTACCAGCACAGTAACACCAGCGCCAAGAATTTCCCCTGAAATGGCTGAAGCTGCGCAACTAATGGCTCTCTCGATCGCAAATGAAATTTCACTCATTGGAGTTATGGCGGTGGAGATGTTCGTTAAAGGCGATCAATTATTTATCAATGAATTAGCGCTGCGCCCGCACAATTCTGGACATTGGACTATTGAAGGTTCAAAAACTAGTCAGTTCGAACAACATTTGCGGGCAATACTTGATCTTCCATTGGGGGATCCGGCGATGGTGGCCCCCTTTGCAGTAATGGGAAATATTCTGGGTGGTGAAAAAAATGATATGTATCGTCCATATTTGCACTTAATGGCACGTAATCCAGATTTGAAGTTCCACCAATATAAGAAGGAAATACGTATCGGTCGCAAAGTTGGCCACGTTACCGCCGTTGGAGAAAATCTTCTAGAATTGACAGAGTTAATAGCACACGCCCGTGACTATATGAGTGGAGAAGTCGATGAGTGATGTTGCAATCATTATGGGTTCAGATTCTGATTGGCCGGTTATGGAGAACGCCGCAAAAACTCTCGAGGGTTTAGGTATTTCATTTACTGCAGAAGTTTTATCTGCCCATCGCATGCCTCGCGAAATGATGGATTTCGCAGAAAGCGCGCAAAATAAAGGATTTAAAGTAATCATTGCTGGAGCTGGTGGTGCAGCTCATTTGCCCGGGATGGTTGCCTCACTTACAACTCTTCCAGTTATTGGGGTTCCAATTTCTCTTGCTAATTTAGATGGAATGGACTCTTTACTATCGATAGTTCAAATGCCCGCCGGTATTCCAGTTGCAACTGTGGGAGTCGATAACTCCAAAAATGCTGCGCTTCTTGCGGCACGCATTTTGGGCGTACATGATCTTAATATTTCAGAGAAAGTTGCAACTGGGTTAAAAGATATTAATGCAGAGGCGAAAGCAAAAGGCGCAAACTTGAGCGCTCGGCGAAACCATAAGACTGGTTTTTAATTATTACTTCGCTTTCCATATTCAATAGCAGGACAACGATCCATGATTGCAATTAAGCCCGCTGCTCGGGCTCGCTCAACGGCTACTTCGTCGATTACATCTAACTGCAACCAAACTGCTTTCGCACCAATCGCAATCGCTTGATCAACAACTTCTCCTACGCGCTCGGAATTAACAAAACAATCAACAACATCAACAGATTGTGGAACGTCAGAGAGAGTCGCATAACCAGTTTCTCCATGGACTAACTCAGCACGAGGATATACAGGAATAATTCGATGCCCTTTATCCTGAAGTAATTTAGAAACTTTAAATGCTGCCCGGTCAGGGTTGTTACCTAGACCAACTATTGCCCAAGTGTGAAGAGCGAGAACTTGATCGATTTCTGATTCAGTATTCATAAGTTAATGGTTAATCGGAACGTCCAAGTGCATGCACGCGCCATCCGGCTGCTCGCCATTGATCGCGATCCAACATATTTCGCCCATCAATTAAGAATTTAGATTTTACGAGTTGCCCAATTACAGAAGGATCTAATTCGCGATATTCCTTCCATTCTGTTAGATGGAGAATTGCATCAGCGCCTTTAACGCAATCCACAACTTTTTCAGCATAATCTAAATTTGGGAATCGCTTACGCGCTGGCTCAATACCTTTGGATCGTGGACTACCACAGTTGCACCAGCGGCTTGAAGTTGAGCTGCAATATCGAGCGCTGGGGAGTCACGCACATCATCGCTATCTGGTTTGAAAGTGGCACCAAGAATTGCAATTTTGTACTGAGTTAGATCTTCTGAAAGATCAGCACGCACAACATCGATAACTCGCTGACGGGCACGTAAATTAATTGCATCAATTTCTCTTAAGAACTCCAGCGCTTGATCTGCACCAAGTTCTTGAGCACGAGCCATGAATGCTCGAATATCTTTTGGCAAGCAACCTCCGCCGAAACCGATACCGGCTTGTAAGAAACGACTGCCAATTCGTGGGTCGTATCCGATAGCCTTTGCTAACACAGTTACATCTCCACCAGCAGCTTCACAAACTTCGGCCATGGCGTTAATAAAAGAAATTTTGGTTGCAAGGAATGAATTAGCAGCAACTTTCACAAGTTCAGCAGTCGGTAGATCTGCGCGAATCCAAGGTGTTCCAAGATCAATTATTGGTTTATAAACTTCTTTAAGAATATTTTCGGCACGATCATTTACGACGCCAACTACAAGTCGGTTGGGAGTCAAGGTATCTTCAACTGCAAACCCTTCACGGAGAAACTCTGGGTTCCATGCCAAGTCAGCATGTGGCGCCGAAACTGCCAGCATTTCGCGAAGTCCTTGAGCGGTACCTACTGGAACGGTTGATTTTCCAACTACTAGTGCGCCATCTTTGAGAAATGGAGCAATCGCTGCGACAGATGATTTCACGTAAGTTAGATCGGCAGCAAGACCATCTTTACTCTGCGGTGTACCGACACAAATAAAGTGAACATCAGCTTCAGCGGCTGCTGAGAAATCAGTTGAAAAACTTAAACGGCCGGTCTTCATCTGTTCTGCCAGAAGAGTGTCTAAGCCAGGTTCATAAAATGGAAGCTCACCGCTGGCAAGAAGATCCACTTTTGATTGATCGGTATCGATGCCAACTACTTCAAAGCCAAGTGATGACATAC
>JBBQEE010000051.1:0-6650 GCA_038320375.1 Candidatus Nanopelagicales bacterium | reverse complement strand
GAGTGAGGCTCAACTAATCAGTTTAGTTTCACTTCAGTACGTAAAGGTAAATGATCACTAACACCGGTCGTAATCGTTCCTAGATCTTTTATATCCAAATCAGTTCGCTCGTTGGCAAGTAGATAATCAAATTGAATTTTTGCACCCCATGATGGATAAGTATTCTGTGTAATCAGTGAATTCCAATTAGAAGCTACTATCGGTAAATTCTTCGGTAAATTTAGATCGCCTAAAATTAGTGGCTCTGTATTAGTCTCCTTTGCGATCGCCAGCGCCCATCGTTTTAGCTTCTTTAATTGCGCTAAATTCATAAAAGGTACAAAAGATAAATGAGTATTAAAAATTGTCCAGCCGTTTGCCAAAGTGGCACCTATTGCCAGCCGTGGCTCATCATGTACGTAGATGGCACGAATTTTTGGCTTAGTTGAGAATTCACTTTCAGTCGGCACGACAAGTGGCATTCCGATTGGAGAATTTCCTAGATCTAAACGATGCCAACGAATAACCGGAATTTTTGAGGCAATCGCTATTCCATAACTACCTGCTAAGTCTGGCGCACTTTCATTTGTAACAAGTCGAGAATCCGAATCTTTTAATTTATGCCATTTTTCACCTGGTGTTCCAATAATGCTTGGAGCAAATCCCCAATGTTGGGCGCCAATTGAGTTTGCAATTTCAGCAATTTGATTTTGGTTTCCAGATCGAGGCAATAAATAATCGACTTCCTGCAGCGCTATAACTTCAGGATCAATTTCTAGTACCGCTTTGTTTAACCCTGCCTGCATTTGAGCGACACCTGCCGCACCGCTAGAAAGTGGCGGAATTGGCTGCCCGTGCAGCAGATTCCACGAGGTGATGCGCATATGGCCAAGGCTAGTAGCGTTCACCCCTATGAGCACGCTCAATAGCCAGATATCGCTGATGGATCGCGCAGGTGAACTGCGCAGCAATCCGACGACGCTTGATCAGTTGTGGCAGCGAGCGAAGATAATTCACATCACTAACGGGCGACTCGCAGTAAATGAGGATGCGACTGCACTCATTCTTTTAAGTGCTGATCAAATTGCCACTCTAATTTCTACTGGGAAATACAAAGTTGGCGAGAAATATTTTCTTGGCCTGAGCGCCGAAGATAAGCAGCCTTACTTTGCATGGCACGCAAATCCAGTTGAAGAGATTGGTGATGAAGCACCAATCGGTTATTCCACGTTACGTGAAATCGGTGGTTTCATTACTGAGTTTGAAATGGAGATTGCTCTTCACGGAACTGCGTTAGCAAACTGGCATAGATCCCATACCCATTGTGCGCGATGTGGCGCATCAACGTCAGTTGCTTTAGGTGGCTCGATTCGCAGATGCGATAAGGATCAAAGTGAGCATTATCCGCGCACTGATAGCGCAGTAATCGTCTTGGTCCGCGATAGCCAAGATCGAATCTTGCTGGGGCACCAACCAATTTGGCCAGAAGGTCGCTTCTCTTGCTTTGCAGGTTTTCTAGAACCGGGTGAAACATTTGAACAGTGCGTGCAACGTGAAGTCTTTGAAGAATCTGGCGTCACGGTCCGCGAAATAAATTATTTAGGTTCGCAACCTTGGCCATTTCCGGCATCGATCATGATTTCTTTTGATGCAATTACAGATTCTCCAGAGAGCGCCAAACCTGACGGTGAAGAAATTACTGAAGTAATTTGGCTCTCGCGTGCAGAGGCCAAGGCGCAATCCGATGCTGGAACGTTGCTACTTCCACCGTCAATGTCGGTTGCACGAAAAATGATTGATCGTTGGTTTGCCGAAGGAGTTGAAGCTAAAGGCGGTGTAACACTTCTTGGTGGGCAAGTATGGAGATAGATAATTTTGGAGAAAGTTCAGTAAATTTAGAGGGAATTTCAACTAGCGGTTCACAACGGGCCGATGAAATCTTGGCGGCGTTAGATAACGATCAACGCGTGGTGGCACTAGCCACGCGAGGCCCTGTCTGCGTAATTGCAGGAGCAGGTACCGGCAAGACACGAGCAATCACTCACCGCATCGCATACGCCGCTGTAATCGGAACGATGGATCCACAGAAAGTTTTGGCACTGACTTTTACTTCACGCGCAGCCGGTGAAATGCGAACACGTTTGCGTTCATTAGGTGTTCCAACCGTTGCTGCTCGCACAATTCACTCGGCCGCACTTAAGCAACTGATTTATTTCTGGCCATCTGTATTTGGTGGTCGGGTTCCCGAATTAATGACCGCTAAAGCAGGATTTATTGGAGAAGCAATCAATCGCGCAGGTTTAGCGGGGGAGTTGCGAGCAACATCACGCGAATTAATGCGCGATATCGCCAGTGAAATTGAATGGGCAAAAGTTTCGCAAGTTTCACCTGAAGACTTTGTCAACGAAATTGAACAACGCATGCAGAAGCCAAGAGTTGCAGCAGATAAATTAGCGAAAGTTTATGCCGCTTATGAAAGCGTTAAGAAACAAGAGTTGGCAATTGATTTCGAAGATGTACTTCTTTTAACTGCCGCCATGCTGGAACAAGAGCGAACAGTTCGTGAGCGAGTTCAAGATCAATATCGATATTTCACAATTGATGAGTATCAGGATATTTCTCCAATTCAACAACGCTTAATTAATGCGTGGCTGGGATCGCGCCAAGATATTTGTGTGGTCGGTGACCCAGCCCAAACTATTTATTCTTTTGCTGGCGCTACACCAGTATTTCTAAATAGTTTTACTAAACGTTTTCCAGATGCCGAAGTAATTCGCTTAAGCACTGGATATAGATCGACTCCAGAAATTACATTTGCTGCAAATGCGCTGTTGCGTTATGGCTCAATGGGTCAAGAATTGGTGGCGCTAAATGATCATGGCAGTAAGCCATCGGTGGATGGTTATGCCAATGAAGAGGCGGAAATTGCTGGAGTACTTGCCCAGATCACTGATCTTTTAAAGAGCGGCACTGCAGCGCAAGAGATTGCGATTCTTGCCCGCACAAATAACCAACTCAAGGGTGCAGAGCGCTCTATGAATAAGTTAGATCTTCCGTATCAAGTTCGCAGCACAGAAAGATTCTTTGATCGCCAAGATGTTCGCGACTTTCTTAAAGAAGTTAGACGCGCATCTGTACTGCCAACTGAAGGTGTGACTTGGATAGATGAACTGCGTACCTTGGCACAACCATTTCTTACCGGTGAAAGTATTGATGGAATCGCAGGATTGCTTCACCTAGCGCGCGAACTAGATGCTGATTCTGGATTTAGCCCAAAGACATTACGTGGATACTTACGCGAAATTGCAGACCGTGTTCAGCAAAATAATCCACCAACGATGCCAGTTGTAACTCTGGCAACTCTGCACGCAGCTAAGGGATTGGAATGGGAACGCGTCTTTTTAATCGGCGCATCCGAAGGAATTTTGCCGTTGGAATCAGGATCAACGGGCCAGAGCGATGCGGTAATTGAAGAAGAGCGCCGACTTTTCTATGTTGGAATGACCCGTGCAAAAGTTGATTTACACATCAGTCATCGCCAGAATCCCAGCCGTTTCCTGCGTGAATCCGGCCTTTTAGCTTAATTATTTAATTAAGTTGCTTAAATCACTCTCACTGGTTTACCCTTGGCATTCACCAAATTGGTGAGAATGGCCCTAAAGGCGAAAAGGAGAATGAAAGATGTTTTCATCTAAATCATTCACCACAGCACGCGTAACGCGCAGTGCTGCTACTTCGCCTGCCAATTTTCATGCCTCTACTAAGAAGCATTCAAATTGGCCCGCAGCGTCAAAGCCAGCGTTTTACGCAGCTTTTTACGCAGTGGATGAGGCCACAGGAGGTTTGATCGAATAACTTCGATAAAGCCAAACCTAAGGCCTCAAGTCCACAACGGACTTGGAGGTCTTTTTTATTTCCCAAAATAAAAAGCACTACCAACCGAAATACCAACCGAAATACCAACCGAAAGAAAACGAGAGAGAAGAAAGTGGGTGAGGACGATGAGCGTTCTCTACAGCGAACTACAACTACCAGGCTGGGCAGAAAACGGCGAAAAGATCGGTCTTAAAGATGTGACTGGAACATACGACTCCGCCATTGCCTTTACCTTGCCCTGCCATAACGCTGACCCAGAACTCTTCTATTCTGAAAGCGATGCTGGCATCGATCAGGCGAAGGCGCTCTGTGGTGGATGTCCTGTGCGCAACAAGTGTTTAGACGGAGCGCTCTCACGCCAAGAACCATGTGGTGTTTGGGGCGGACAACTAATTGAAGATGGAATCATCATCGAACGTAAGCGTCGTGCTGGACGACCTCCACGTATCGCAGCCTTCATCTAAAAAGATTTACAAAAGAAATCCGTTAAGCAAAACCCCGCTCACGAAATTGAGTGGGGTTTTGCTTTTCTAGGGTCTTTTAAGAGTATTCTGAATTTATGGCAAAAGAAATTGGTAAATCAATAATTAAAAAAGTTGTGAAAAAAAGTACCCCGAAGGCAAAAGCTGCATCAGAAACTATTCATCAAGGCGTTGATTGGCGATCTCTTTACCTGTATGCCGTTAGCTTAATTACTCTAATTATTATTCTTTTTACAATCATTAATCTAATTAATCGTGGACTTGATTTAATCGTTCCAGATGCTGGGTATATCGATCCTTACGCTTCTCAAAACGGAATTAAGGTTGATCCAGAAGTTATAAAGCAAGCAAATATTGATCAAAATAGACGAAACGCAATTAGAGGCGTATCTAGTTCATTTGTAACGTTATTTGTTGTTACGCCTGTTTACCTATACCACTGGAAATTAGTTCGTAAAGTTAAGAATTAGCGGGAGCAATCTCGGGGAACCAAGATAAAGCTTCGTCCCGGAAATTTCCTTCAGCCTCAAGCTGGCAGAAAATCCCAGTAGTACCAAGTGTTACGCGGTGAATTAATACATATTCGGCTGGCAAGTTAAGTTGGAAGCCGATCTTGGCAGTTGGATTTCGTGGATCTCCAACGCGTGCGCTTTGATCACGAAGCCATTCTCGTGAATATTTAAAAGTTTCGGTACGAAGTGGCTCAACAAGTGGTACTAAGAAATCCAGTACTAACTGCGGATCAACTTCTACATCAGCAAGAATAAATCCATCTTTTTTGAATCCGTCGTACAACGCCTGCGCGTCATCATCTAGCGCATTTTTTAGTAAGTTCTTAAATGGTTCAGGGAATCCATTTGGCAAGCGATTGCATGCTCCAAAATCCAGCACTCCAATTCGACCGTCGGCGAGTAGTCGGAAATTTCCGGGATGTGGATCAGCGTGGAGCAGTCCCGCACGCTCTGGGCAAGTGAAGTGGAAACGAGCAAGCCGCATACCTGCGTTATCGCGCTGTTCTTGAGTGCCCTCAGCAATGATTTTCGAAAGTGGTGTTCCTTCTAACCATTCTGAAACTAAAACTTTGTCAGATGACATAACAACTTTCGGGATTGCCACATCTGGATCATTTTCGTAAGCGGTCCAACATGCAGTCTGTGCTTCAGCCTCGTAGTTGTAATCAACTTCTTCCATGATGCGTGCTTTTAATTCATCAAGGAGTGGCTTCATTTCAAGACCGGGGAGAACTAATTGAAATATTTTTGCAAAACGTTGAATCTGATTTAAATCAGAAATTAGCGCCTCCGCAGCACCGGGGTATTGAATCTTTACTGCAACTACTCGGCCATCTTTCCAAACAGCTTTATGAACCTGTCCGATTGATGCTGAGGCAGTTGGTTTATCTTCAAATGACGTGAAGTGGTCGCGCCAATCTTCGCCAAGTTCTTTTGCTAATACTTTATGAACTATTCGCGTTGGAAGCGGCGGCGCTGACTCTTGTAACTTAGTTAGCGTTTCACGATATGGCTTAGCAATATTTTCAGGCAGTGCAGCTTCGAAAACCGAGAGCGCCTGTCCAAACTTCATAGCGCCACCCTTGAGTTCGCCAAGAACTTTAAAGAGTTGTTCGGCTGTCTTTTCCTGAATATCAGCAACGACTACTGATGAAGATTGTCCGACTAGTTGCTTACCTAGCCCCAGAAATCCACGACCAGCCATACCAACCGGAATCGAAACCATTTTTGCTGAGCGGACGGCGGTCGAACGAGGAATCTCTGACTCAGCCATTCCCCTATTCTTCATAAAAAGTGCGCTTGGCGCGAATTGAAAATCGCTTACCAGCTACACCCACACAAGGGATGGCGCGAGATTGCAATGTGTTCTGCATTACTTAGATCAGTCAGATCTATCGCAATTGCGTTGGTGCTTAAAGTTGCACTACCGGTATCAATAAGTGATAAAACTTGAGCAGCAATTAGAGCAGAAATAAAGTGAGCACCAATAATTGGAATTTCTTCACGGAAAGATGTGGCTTCAACTAGTTCACAATTGAATTGATCAATGAGCGATAACTCAAAGCACCTTGTACATGGAGTGATTCCGGGTTTTACTAATTGTGAAATTGTAAGTTTTGCGCCGTTTATTTCACTCACAATAATATGTGACTGTCCTGCTGCCATCCATAAAGCAAGAACAGAGGAATCAATTTCGCCGAAGTGCACTTTGATGACATTTTCGAAGAAGGTTGATGAAACTTCCTCAGCGCTCTCTTTCAGAATAGGAAAGAGGGAGAGGCTTTTTGCAGCATCAATGCTG
>JBBQEE010000050.1:0-6685 GCA_038320375.1 Candidatus Nanopelagicales bacterium | reverse complement strand
GAGCAACGCAGCAGGAAGCCATTGATCTGCTTGCTCCTTTGGGATTGACTCTCATAATTACAGAGAAGCGCTTTGATGAAGATGTGTCAGAAGATCGCGTTATCCAATCAGATCCTGTTGGTGGCGGAAAAGTTGACGCTGGTGGGCAAGTCAAAGCAATTTTTTCTAAAGGTCCTGAACGATACATAATTCCAGCTTTAACTGGGCTGACTCCTGACGCGGCAGTAAATCTTCTTGCCAAATCTCCAATTAAAATTGGAGAGCTCAAAGAAGTGTTCAATTCGATAACACCTAAGGGCTTTGTTATCTCATCATCGCCAGGGCAGGGTCAAAAAGTTAAACGTGGTGCAATTGTTGATCTTGTAATTAGCAAGGGAGTTGAATCAATTGCAGTTACTTCCTACGTTGGAAAATCTTCAGATCAAGCGCTGAATGAATTAACAGAAGCTGGTTTTGATGTTGAAAATATTGCCCAATTTAGTGAAACTGTTGTTGCGGGGGCTGTTATAAGTCAATTACCTGCAGGTGGAAATCCGCTACCAAAGGGAACTAAGATCCTTTTAAATATTTCTAAAGGTTCTGAATTTGTTTTTATTCCAAATATTTTTACTTTTACTGAAAGCAAAGCTCGCTCTACTCTTGCCGACCTCGGGCTGAAGGTAGTGGTGAAGAAAATTGGGACCAAGAATGTTAAGACCGTCACAAACATCGCACCTCGGGTCGGCACTAAGCTAAAACGTGGCAGCACTGTGACGATCACAGTAGGGTAAGTCAATGCTTAAAACATCTCCGCGCATTGGCGCCCACACTCCAACTTCCGGAGGAATGGCCAAGCGAGCCATTGCTTATGCCGAAACAATTGGGGCAGAAGCAATCCAAGTATTTACTTCGAATCCACGCGGTTGGGCGATGCCCGAAACAAATCATGAGGCTGATTCGCTATTCCGAGAGAAAGCTTCAGCACTCGATATCGAAACTTATGTTCATGCCCCTTTCTTAATTAATTTAGGTTCACCGACAGAAGCAACTTATTTAAACTCACTCGCATCAACGGAATACTCGCTAAAGCGCGGTAAGGAAATAGGCGCACTCGGAGTAGTAGTTCACACGGGTTCGGCAGTTAAGGAAGACTTCATTGCTAAAGCATGGAAGCAAATCAACAAGGGAATGATGCCAATTCTTTCCGCGCTCAGTGATGATGCACCCATGCTTTTACTTGAACCTACTGCTGGTCAAGGACAGTCACTTGTTAAGCGGTTAGAAGATTTAGAGAATTATCTAAAGGCTTTGGAATACCATCCAAAAGTTGGAATCTGCTTAGATACTTGCCATGTCTTTGCCGCCGGTCATGACATTGCTAAAAAGGGTGGCATGAAAGAAACACTTGATCTATTGGTTGAAGTTGCTGGGGCTGAAAGAATTCAATTGATTCACGCCAACGATTCCATGGACGTTTGTGGGGCGCTAAAAGATCGCCATCAAAATATTGGCGAAGGTTTTATAGGTGTTGATCCATTTAAAGAATTATTAAAACATCCAGCGGTGCAGAACGCTCCACTTATTTTGGAGACTCCTGGCATGGAGCCTGAGCACGGCAGAGAAGTTGCTCTTCTCAAGGGCCTTCGTGGATGAGCGAGCGTCATAAGCTCCAATTAAGACTCGCCCCTTGGGCGCTGCTCGCAGTTTCGGCAGCATGGGGTGTTTCATTTGTAATCATGAAACCAGCAATTGAACGCCAAGCAGTTAATAGTTTTCTAGCGACACGTTTCATCATCGCCGTACTAGTGATGGTTGCAATACGGCCTCAAGTATTAAAAGCGTTAAATAAAGATCTACTTTTAAAAGGTTCCCTAGCTGGTCTCTTTCTCGGAACTGGCTACATATTTCAAACTCTTGGGCTTGCGCGCACAGGGGCTGCGATTACTGGGTTCGTTACTGGCTTATACGTAGTTTTAACACCATTGATCGCCGCCCTTATTTTGAAGGATCGAATTACGCGCTTTACATGGGGATGTGTCGTACTTGCTACTCTCGGATTGGCACTTCTATCACTTCGTGGATGGTCTATCGGTGTAGGTGAAGCGTTAGTCCTTGTCAGCGCCGTAGCGTTCGCCGCTCATATCGTTGCGCTAAGTAAGTGGAGTTTTGGTCTCGATGCTTATGCGCTCACCATTGTGCAGCTATCGATTTGCGGATTAATTACCGGCTCAATTTCGTTGATTCAAGGTTATGAAAAACCAACCGATGCTGGCGTCTGGGGCGTAGTTATATTTACCGCAGTTATTGCAACTGCCGTAGCTTTTATTGTTCAAACTTGGTCGCAAGCGCATATGAGTTCAACAAAGGTGGCAGTTATATTGACGATGGAGGTTGTTTTCGCCGCTCTCTTCGCAGTTCTCTTTGGTGGTGAATCACTTTCACTTCAAATAGCGCTTGGTGGAGCCATGGTTGTAACTGCTATGTATTTGATAGTCATAAAAGAAGCGTGAGATGCTTGCGCTATGACTTTCCCGATTGATCTTCGCTCCGATACTGTTACCAAGCCATCGGCAGCAATGCGTGAAGCAATTGCAAACGCTCCTGTTGGTGATGATGTCTATAGCGATGACCCAACAGTTAACTCACTCGAAGAACGAGTTGCAGAACTCTTCGGAAAAGAAGCAGGAGTTTTCGCTCCAACCGGATCACTTGCCAACCAATTGGCGATTCGTATGTTGGTTGCCCCTGGCGAAGAACTGCTGGCCGAATCGAATTCACATATTGTTCGCGCCGAATTAGGTGCTGCAGCTGTTTTTAGCGGAATAACTACGCGCACTTGGCCGGCACAAAACGGGCTTCTTGTTGCCCAAGATGCTCTCGATCTAGCGCGTCCCAACTCTGGTCCGTATTTAGTTTCGACTACCGCTATTGCCGTTGAAAATACTCATAACTTTGGGGGCGGAACTGTGCAACCCATTGAGGAAATTAAAGTACTTCGCAAAGGCGCAGATGAAATGGGCGTTGCGCTACATCTAGATGGTGCGCGAATTTGGAATGCCCATATTGCAAGTGGTGTCTCGTTAAATGAATACGGAAAATATTTTGACACCATAAGTGTCTGTCTCTCTAAAGGCTTAGGTGCACCGATTGGCTCAATAATGCTCAGTACCAAAGAACGAGTTTCAAAAGCACGGGTCTGGCGTAAGCGCTACGGAGCGGGAATGCGCCAAGTTGGTTTACTTGCAGGAGCGGCGCATTACGCTCTCGATAACAATCTTCAACGCTTGGCAGAAGATCATCGGCGAGCAAAAGAGCTTGCAACAGCAATTGCTAAATTAAATCCGGCGCTGATTGATCCTTCACTCGTTGCAACAAATATTGTTGGCTTAGATCTAACCACCCTTGATTTCTCTGCTGCTGATTTAGCAGCGCGATGCAAAGAAGCGGGTCTCTGGATTAGCGCTCTTGGACCTAACTATGCGCGCTTAGTTACTCATCTAGATTTTGACGATGCACAATGTGCGCAAGCCATTGAAATATTAGAGCGCGCCCTCGTGGCGCAATAACCACTCTTTCTTACTTAATCCATAGGCATAGTTTCCAAGTGCGCCGCCAGTCTTAACTATCCGATGACATGGAATAACAATTGCAATCGCATTTTTTGCGCACACAGTTCCAGCAGCCCGCACTGCACCAGGGCTTCCTGCGCGATCTGCTAATTCAGAGTAAGAAAGCGTTTTTCCAGCGACAACTTTGCGCATCGCTTTCCATGATGCTTGTGAAAAACCAGCACCTGGTTGGCGAACACTAATTGCATTTATCGATTTAACTTCACCATTAAAATAATCATTAAGCAAATCTGTAATAACTGGAATTTTTGAAACTTCTTCAAAGCCTCGTTCGTAGTCACTGCGATCAAGTGCATCTTTTAACGCCTTGGCATTGGAGAGATTTAGACCCAACAGAATTTGATCATCAGCTATTAAATGCAGAACGCCGATCGGGGACTTAAATTGGGAAATCTGAAGTGGCACGTCCGCAAAATTAGCGGTCGCGCAACATTTCAGCAACTAAAAATGCCAACTCGAGTGATTGCGAGTGATTCAACCTTGGATCGCAGGCGCTCTCGTAGCGAGTTGCTAAATCTGCTTCTGAGATCTGTTCGCCTCCACCGAGACACTCTGTAACATCATCGCCAGTTAGCTCGATATGAATTCCGCCTGGATGAGTCCCAAGGCTTTTATGGACTTCAAAAAATCCCTTAACTTCATCCATGACATCATCAAAGCGACGAGTTTTATAGCCAGTTGCTGCTTCGAATGTATTTCCGTGCATCGGATCACAAACCCAGAGAACTTGCGCCCCTGATTTGGTTACTCCATCTACCAACGCTGGAAGCGCCTCTCGAATCTTGCCGGCACCCATACGAGTAATAAATGTAAGGCGCCCCGGTTCACGTTCTGGATCAAGGCGGTCAATTAGCGCGAGTACATCATCGACAGTTGATTTCGGCCCAAGTTTCACACCAATTGGATTTCGCACTTTGGCGGCGAAATCAATGTGTGCACCATCTAATTGACGAGTTCGCTCACCAATCCAAATAAAGTGCGCAGAAACATCGTAAGGAAGTTGAGTTCGTGAATCAATGCGAGTCAGCGCTTTTTCGTATTCCAGAATTAGCGCCTCATGGCTTGAGTAAAAATCAACTGATTTAAAAGCATCTGGATTTACTCCCGCAGATTTCATGAAATCTAGTGCACGACCAATTTCATCTGCCATTTTTTCATAGCGATCGCCCACCGAAGAATCACGGATGAAACCTTTATTCCATTCGTGAACGCGTCGCAGATCGGCAAATCCGCCTTGCGTAAATGCACGTACTAAATTCAGGGTAGAAGCCGATGTGTTGTAAACGCGAACCATGCGCTCTGGATCAGGCGTGCGCGCGCTCTCAGTGAATTCCAAATCATTAACTGCATCACCACGGTATGCCGGCAAGGTGATATCCCCGCGAGTTTCCAAATCACTAGAGCGAGGCTTTGCAAACTGCCCAGCCATACGACCAACTTTTACAACTGGAATACTCGAGTAATACTGAAGCACTGCGGCCATCTGTAAAATTGTTTTGATGCGGTTACGAATCGAATCAGCTGTCGCTGCTGCAAATGTTTCTGCGCAATCTCCACCTTGTAACCAAAACGCCCGACCGGCTGCAGCTTCAGCAATCTTTGTCTTTAGATTATCGCACTCACCAGCAAATACAAGTGGTGGGAAAGATTTCAGCGCAGCAACTGCTGCTTTTACTGGTGCGCCATCTACTCCCCCTGGCCAGTTCGGTTGTTGCGCCGCAACTAGGCCAGGAGTGAAGAGGGAATCAACTGAATGCATCATAAGGATAAGAGTAGTTTGATCAGATCAATTCTCGGGTGAGAATTATCCGAAGAAGATCTCTGACTCCTTATAGCGCTCGATTGGAACAGTCTTTAACTTCTCGGTTGCCGAAGCTAATGGAACGCGAACAATATCGGTACCGTGGAGGGCAACCATCTTTCCCCAATCGCCTTCAGAGGCGGAAGTAATCGCTTCCAAACCAAAACGTGTGGCAAGTACGCGATCGAAAGCACTTGGCGTTCCACCACGTTGAATATGTCCAAGCACTGATGTTCGTGCTTCTTTTCCAGTTTTGGCTTCGATCTGTTGTGCTAACCATTCGCCAATTCCGGAGAGCTTCACGTGACCGAAAGCATCTAGCTCTCCATCTTTAGTGATCATGTCGCCATCTTGTGGAATAGCACCTTCAGCAATAACAATGATTGGCGCATAGCTGCTCTTGAATCGTGATTCAACCCATTCGCAAACTTTATCTACTGAGAATTTAACTTCTGGGATCAAAATACATGCTGCTCCGCCAGCGATACCTGCGTGAAGTGCGATCCAGCCAGCATGGCGGCCCATTACTTCAACGATAAGTGCGCGGTGATGTGACTCAGCAGTTGTATGCAAGCGATCAATTGCTTCCATTGCGATATTTACTGATGTATCAAAACCAAATGTGTAGTCAGTGTTATTTAGATCGTTATCGATGGTCTTTGGAACTCCGATTACTTTCACACCTAGGGCATCTAGCTTTGTAGCAACACCAAGGGTGTCTTCGCCGCCGATGGCAATTAAGGCATCCACTCCTTGATCGGCTAGGTTCTGCTTAATTCGCTCAACGCCGTTCTCAATTTTAAATGGGTTGGTGCGAGATGAACCGAGAATTGTTCCTCCATGGGGCAAAATGCCGCGGGTAGTCTCAAGGTTTAACTCCATTGTGTAATTTTCTAGCGGGCCTTTCCAGCCATCACGGAAGCCAACAAACTCGTGGCCATACTCTTTTACGCCTTTACGAACTACTGCGCGGATAACCGCATTTAGACCGGGGCAATCTCCGCCACCTGTTAGGACGCCAATACGCATGAAAACTCCAGTTCGTAAAATATGAAATCGAAAATCGATAATAATTGGTCAACGCTGACAGGCACAGTCTAGCCTTGCCCTATGGCTAATCGAAAATTCGTTGCGGGCGTGGATTCATCCACTCAATCATGCAAAGTCGTTATCCGAGATGCCGCTACTGGAGAGTTAATCCGCGAAGGGCGCGCACCCCATCCTGACGGAACAGAAGTAGATCCTGCGCATTGGGTGAAGGCACTTGATTTAGCAA
>JBBQEE010000049.1:0-6690 GCA_038320375.1 Candidatus Nanopelagicales bacterium | reverse complement strand
TGCAATTTTTAGTGAGTAAAGATCGTAAGCGCTTTGTACGGTCAGCGATAGTTCCATCAGTTACAGAGCTTTCAAATACAAAGGTGTACTGGTTTTGTGCTTTTTTAATTCCGGCCAAAGTCGCATCGTTATAGGAGCGATCTCCTAGTCCCCCAGTGTCATAGGCAACACAAATGTTTGTTGCTGCCTGTGCGCTCGGCATAACTATTGCAGATAGTGGAATTAAGAGCGCAAGAGAAAGGGCGCGTAATTTCATTACAGAACCAACCCTAGATTCTTATATGTTGCCTTCACGGTTTCACTTGCCACTACTCGTGCCTTATCGGCGCCTTCATGTAACAATTTAATTAAGTGGGCCTCATCTTGTAGAAGTTCTTGTGCATGAGTACGAATCGGACGGAAAAATTCGACAACCACCTCGGCGACTGCGCCTTTGAAATCGCCATAACCTTTACCATCAAATTCATTTGTTAAATCAGCGATGCTTTTGCCCGATAGCGCTGAGTGAATGGTGAGCAGATTGCTAATTCCCGGTTTATTTTTCTCATCAAAAATTACTTCTCGTCCAGCATCGGTTGTCGCGCTCTTAATCTTTTTAGTATTCGCTTCAGGTGTATCCATAATCTCCAAAACACCCGCAACCGATCCTGATGATTTACTCATTTTATTTGTCGGCTCTTGCAAGTCATAAATCTTTGCTCCAGATTTTAAAATGTGACCTTCTGGAATTCTGAATGTGTCGCCGAAGCGAGAATTAAAACGCGTAGCTAAATCTCGAGTGAGTTCTATATGTTGACGCTGATCTTCGCCAACCGGAACATAATGTGCTTGGTATAAAAGAATGTCGGCCGCTTGCAACATCGGGTATGTAAATAAACCGACCCGCACTGAATCCGCGCCACCTTTGGCTGACTTATCTTTAAATTGAGTCATTCGATTTGCTTCACCGAAACCGGCGATACATTCCATAATCCAACCTAGTTGGTTATGTTCACTTACGTGCGACTGAACAAAGAGGGTTGATTTTTCTGGAGATATACCAAGTGCGATTAATTGAGCTGCCGAAGTCAAAATTCTCTTACGAAGCAAGGCTGGTTCTAAATCACCAGTCAGAGCATGCAAATCAACTATGCAGTAGAAGGCATCATTGCCTTCTTGCAGTTCAACCCACTGTTTTAAGGCACCTAAGTAATTGCCCAAGTGGAAAGAGTCGCTGGTCGGCTGGATCCCCGAAAGCACTCTCTTTGTCGTCATAGCTGTAATTCTCGCACGGATCTCTAGCTACGCGTTATAAACAACTGACCTGCGCGCTTGCCTTCCATAGTTAAGACGGTTAAGCGATTTCCGTTGACACTAACCACATCGTTCTCGACCGGGATTCGGCCTAAGAAATGCATGACAAAACCACTTGCGGTTTCATAAGGGCCCGCAGGTATTTCTATACCTGTCTGCTCGCGAAGATCATCGATTGAAATTAATCCATCCACCTCAAAATCACCTAGGCGCGCCTGTTCAGTGACTTCAGAATCATCGTCATCGTATTCATCTTTGATGTCACCGATTAAGCATTCGACGAGATCTTCTAAAGTCACAATTCCATCAGTTCCACCATACTCATCAAGCACAATGGCGACATGCTGACGTTGGTTGCGCATCTCAGTTAAAGCGGGCAGAACACCTTTAGTGCCCGGCAAAAACATGATGTTACGGACTAACTCTTGAATTTTTCCACCAGCGCTTACTAAAGATGTATCTAGCAAGTCACGCACATGGATAAATCCAATAACCTCATCGGTCGAGCCACGAACTACTGGATAACGTGAATGAGCACGATCTACTGCGAGCGCGATCGCCTTGCCAACCGTTAAGGATGCATCCATGAAATCGACTTCGGTGCGCGGAACCATGACCTCGTGAACTTGTCGTTCAGAGGCGTTAAAGACTTCTTCCACAATGTCACGTTCTTCAGCGGTTAAAGCAGCATGTCCGGAAACTAAATCGAGCAACTCTTCTTCAGACATCTGACTGCGTTGTTCTTTTGGATCAACTCCAAATATTCGAACTACAAAATCTGTTGAATGCGAAAGAAGCCAAATGACTGGGCGAAATAACTTTGCAGTAAGGTCAATAACACCGGCGCTCCAGAGTGAAATTTCTTCAGTGCGAAAGAGCGCCAGCCGCTTAGGCACCAGTTCACCAAAAACTAGTGAGAAGTAAGCAATTATCAAAGTAACCCCAATTAGCGAAGTCACATTTGCAGCATCATCAGATAATCCGAGATCTACAAGTTGCGGGATTACATAAACACCAAGGCGTTCGGCACCGAGGGCGGCAGATAAGAAACCGCAGACAGTTACGCCGACTTGGGCGGCAGCAAGAAATCGATTTGGGTTTTTAGTTAGTAAAGCGACTTTGGCGCCGCGTTTGCCGCGGGTAGCTAATTGGCGTACCTGGCTTTCGCGCAAGGAGATGAGAGCAATTTCTGCAGCAACAAAGAGGGATCCGAGAAGGATCAGGGCCGCCACTGTGGCTAGGTCGCCGAATAAAGCACCGATCGGGTAAGGGTCCATAATGTGGGAAATTCTACCTCCCCTTCCCTTTTTCAGGCTCCGTGGCCTATCCTTACCGAGCCTAGTCAATCGACTAGCACCTTCATCCTCGGACCGTCGGGCACGTACCTGCCCGGAGAAGGAGAAATTCTCATGGCATCAGTCGTATTTGAGAACGCATCACGCACTTATCCAGGAACAACTAAACCTGCCGTAGATAAATTAAATCTCACCGTTGAAGATGGAGAGTTTTTAGTTCTTGTTGGACCTTCAGGTTGTGGAAAGTCAACATCACTTCGTATGTTGGCAGGGCTAGAAGAAATAGACGAAGGTCGAATTCTTATTGGTGACCGCGATGTAACTAATGTCGCACCAAAAGATCGTGATATCGCAATGGTCTTTCAGTCATATGCACTTTACCCGCATATGACGGTTGCCGAGAATATGGGATTTGCGCTTAAGATTGCTGGAGTTTCTAAGCAAGAGCGTGAGAAGCGTGTTAACGAAGCTGCAAAATTACTTGACCTTGAAGATTATTTAGAACGTAAACCAAAAGCGCTTTCAGGTGGACAACGTCAGCGCGTTGCTATGGGTCGTGCGATTGTCCGCGAACCACAGGTTTTCCTAATGGATGAACCACTTTCAAACCTTGATGCGAAACTGCGCGTTGCAACTCGTACTCAAATCGCAGCGCTCCAGCGCCGTCTTGGAATCACAACTGTTTATGTAACACACGACCAAGTTGAAGCGATGACAATGGGTGATCGTGTAGCAGTCCTTAAAGATGGCTTGCTACAGCAAGTTGATACACCTCGTAATCTTTACGATAAGCCAGCCAATGCTTTCGTTGCTGGATTCATTGGTTCACCTGCGATGAATTTACTTTCAGCGCCAGTCAGCGGTGGAAAAGCCACTCTCGGAAACTTCTCACTAGATGCTCCAGCGTCGGCTGGTTCAACCGTAACCGTTGGAATTCGTCCAGAGAGCTTCGAGCCAGCATCTTCAGGCTTTAACGTTGTAGTTGAAGTCGTTGAAGAACTCGGCTCCGATGCATTCGTATACGGAAAGCCAGCCGATGCTGTAGTGAAGTTTGCGAACTCAACAGATGAAGGCGCTCAAATAATTGTTCGCTGGGATCCAAAGAATCCTCCAAAGCCTGGTGATGTAATCACAGTCAGCGCCAAGGCAGCAGAAGTTCACTTCTTCAATGCAACAACTGGAGAGCGAATCTAGAAAGGTTTTGCAAATTCAGTAACTTCAGTAGCTTCAAGTTCGAGAAGTCGGTTCCACTTAGCGGTTCGTTCAGAACCGTGAGTGGAGCCGACTTTTATTTGCCCAGCGCTCCAACCAGTTGCAATATCGGCTAGCCAAGAATCTTCCGTTTCGCCACTTCGCGCAGAGACTACGGTCGCAAAATTATTTTGATGTGCTTGCTCTAGAACTCGATGCGTAGAAGTTAAGAGTCCATTTTGATTAGCCTTAATCAAAATAGTGTTTGCTGCTTTCTCGGAGATACCTCGTTCGAGTCTTGAGTGGTTTGTTGTAAATAAATCATCTCCCACAATCTGCAAGCCCGCTGGTGCCGCAGCGCTGAAAGCAATCCATGAAAACCAATCATCTTCGGCGAATGGATCTTCAATTGATGAAATCGGATAGTCATTAACTAATTTGAGCATCTCTGCAACAAATTTATCTGGCACGAAAGTAGTTCCGGCAGTAGTTAGCGAATACTTTCCGTCAATGAAGAATTGGGTTGCGGCAATGTCTAGTGCCAAAGAAGTTTTCTCTGTTAAACCCAGTGCTTGAATCTGTTCAATTACGAATTCACAAGCTTCCTTTGTTGAATTAAATGAGAGCCCCAGACCACCTTCATCTGCAACTAAATGGGTTATTCCGTGCTTTTTACCCTCGACTGCGGCGCGTTCGCGGATTGCGACAATCCACGATAAGGCTTCACTGAAAGAATTTGCACCGTGCGGAATTACTAATACATCTTGAATATCTAAACTGCGATTAGCGTGCGCTCCCCCAGATAAAATATTGACCATCGGCATCGGAATTAAAAGTGGACCCTCAGGTTGGAAGTAGCGAGCAAGTGATTTACCAGTTGCATGCGCTGCTGCTTTAGCCACCACTAGCGAAGTTGCGAGTGCGGCATTTGCACCTAGTTTTTGATGCCCCGGTGTTGGATCAAGTTCAACTAGTAGGCCATCGATCGCTGCCAGATTTAACGAATGTCCAATTAATTTTGGCGCAACTCGCAAATTTATATTCTCAATTGCTGAATAAACTGATTTGCCGCCATAATATTTCTCGGCATGCGATGTATCGATATCTCTTAATTCATGGGCTTCATGAGCACCAGTAGATGCCCCTGAAGGAACTCGCGCAGTATGAAGAGAACCATCACTTAAGGTAAGCGTTACGGCAACTGTGGGGCGACCGCGCGAATCAAGAACTTGGTATCCAATAACTTTCTTTATATTCATTTGGCCGCACTTTCAAAGAGTTCTTCGAAGGTTACCTCAGAATCAAGAAGGGCACTCTTAGCTAAAAACACGAGTCGCTGCTGAGCCGACTTATCTAGATAATTAACGGGCGATACTCCTTCAACTCGAGCCAGCGCAATTAGGGCTACATGACGCGGCAAACTCTGAGCTAGCGCCAAATCGGATTTACTTTCATAGACTTTTAAGAAGTTAACCGCCGTCTCAATTAAGAGTTTGCGTTCAATTGGCACGGCTGTACGAATTGTCTTACAGAGTAAATGAGCACTCACAAAAGCTAAATCAAATACAGGGTTGCCGGTGTGGGCCACCTCAAAATCTAGAACTATCGGGCTGTGATTAGTAGTAGACATAATATTTTTAGGCGAGAAATCACCGTGTACCAAAGTAGTTTTGATAGTGGTTATTTCTTCGATGAGTTCAGTGATAACTAGCGCCAATTCTGGGTTCTTCGCTAAAACAGCGCGATAAAAAGGAGTAACCCTTAATTGCTCAAAGAGCGAATCTTCCATAAACTTATTTTTTATTTCAGCAGACTGTGCCGTGTGGTTATGCCAAGCGGCAAGAACTTCACCTAACTTGCTACCCATTTCTGGGAAAATCTTGCCTTCCAACATATCGCTCTTCCAATTTGTGGTGCTTCGCGGAAGACGTGACATGGTTAAAGTAAATTGCTGTGGGTCGCAATCTAAAAGCTCTGGCACGTTATCTGGAGTTATAGCGTGATAAACGCTCATCGCATCGGCCTCAACTATCGCCCGACGTTGATCTGCCTCCCACTTAATTTCAGTTTTTAATTCAGGAAGCGCCTGCTTTAAAACCAAGTCAACTTCATCGTTAGAAACGGCCAAGACAATGCAAGAAACGCCTCCCGTGAGAACTTCCACGGTGGCGTTTCCTGTTAATAATCCGCGGCTTGCAAGGTAGGCAACTGCCGACCCTTGATCAAGCACGAGGTAACTTATCCCTTTAGCGAACCTGACAAGAGGCCACGTAGGAAGTAACGACCTAAGAATAGGTAGACCAGCAAAGTTGGAATCGAAACGATTAACGATGCGGTCATGTTATTTCCGTAGTAAACCTGATTGCCGGAACCGGTAATAAAGTTAAGGGCAGTAGTTGCAACAGATAACTTAGGTGATCCGCCCGTTAGGAAGATTGCAAAGAGGAAGTCATTCCATGCAGATGTGAACTGCCAGATCAGAACAACCACGAAACCGGGAATCTAAAGTGGCAAGAAAATTGTGCGGAAGATACGGACCATTCCGGCGCCATCGACGCGAGCAGCTTCAATTAATTCATTTGGAATTACTGCGTAATAGTTACGGAAGATCAAAGTACAAATTGGAATTCCGTAAATCACGTGAGCAAAGACCAGAACATAGATAGATCCATTTATTCCAGCCCACTGGTTGAACTGAGTAAGAGGAATCATGATCGCTTGATACGGGATAAACATTCCAAAGAGGAAAGTTGTAAAGATTATGTTTGAGCCTTTAAAGCGCCATTTAGCAAAAACGAAACCGTTGATCGCGCCAATCACTGCAGAGATTAGAGATGATTGAACAACGAAGAACAAGGTTCGCATCATCGGTTCTCTGAGGATCTCCCACGTTGGGCCCCAAGCTTCAAAG
>JBBQEE010000048.1:0-6704 GCA_038320375.1 Candidatus Nanopelagicales bacterium | reverse complement strand
ATTCCAGAAGCATCAAGTGCCACTTGAGCTTTGCCTGGCTCGGAATAGAGCGCAATAGGCGTTCGCGGTTGCAAGCGAATTGAAACTTTTCCACTAATCCAGTTGCGAGAGATATCAGCGCTTTCAATCCAATCAAAGGTTCTGATCCGCGCTTTCAGCGAACGTGGATCGACGCGCGCTAACTTATCGCCCACCGAAATCGAAATTTCATTTCTGACCGCATTCTCACTCTCTGGCGTGGGCGCGCCGATTAGTGAAACGCTACGTACCGATAGCAATCCGGACCAACCAAATAAATAGGAACCGCCACCAAAGAATATAAGTGAAACTACGATTAGCGATATTGCTCTAGTCGGTTTTTTCATTTATCTAATTAAACCGCCGAGAGAGACCATCACTAATAATTGGCGCTAAAGAATTAACATCTCCCGCTCCCAGCGTGATAATCACATCCCCCGAATTAGCGTTACTTATTATCCACTCTGCCGCTTCCAAGAAATTCGGTATGAAGCGACCGTTTTGCATTGAATCAACAATCATTGACGAACTAAGTCCTGGTATTGCCTTCTCACTTGCGGCATAAATTTCTAGAACAATAACTTCATTCGCAATATCTAAGGCTGCAGCGAATTCAGGTAGAAACGCTTTAGTTCTCGAATATCTATGTGGTTGAAAAATTACGAGTAACCGACCTTCACCAGCGTAACGTTTAGCTGAATCAAGGGTTACACGGATCTCGGTTGGATGATGTCCGTAATCATCTAAAACTCGGATGCCATGAACAGTAGATTTTAATTCAAATCTACGACCAGTTCCTTGGTAACTAGCCAATCCACTAAGAAGCTGTGTTGGGTTCTCCCCCATTGCTAAGCCCATAGCGAGTGCACCACCAGCATTTAATACATTATGTTCGCCAGGAACTTGCAAATTTAAAGTTCCGATCAAGCGCCCATTCCAGAGCACTCGAGAAGTGGAACTCATCGCCTGCAAGTTTATGGAGTCAATTAGGAGATCAGAACTTGCACTCGTGCCGTATGAGACGGTCTTTACCGAGGTCGTTGCAGCCACAAGCGCGCCAAGGACTGCAGATCCGGGATCATCAGAACAGAAGACCAAAATTCCATCCTTGGCAATTGTCTTTGAAAAGTTATTAAAAGCTTCAGTCACATCTTCAGGAGTTGCAAAATAGTCAACGTGATCGTGTTCAACATTAGTGACAATTGCAGCGAATGGATGGTATTCAATAAAGGAGCCATCTGATTCATCTGCCTCTGCAACAAAGATATTTCCCGTACCTTTGTGAGCGTTCGAACCTGAGGATGTCAGAGTGCCGCCGATTGCAAAAGAAGGATCTGCGGCACATGCTTGTAAGGCGACTGTAAGCATCGACGACGTGGTTGTTTTTCCGTGAGTTCCGGCTACTGCAATACTTTTTGAATCAGACATGAGAGTTGCCAACGCTTGCGCTCGAGTAAGAAGCGGAATCCCTAACTCTTTGGCACGCACCATTTCAGAATTCGTCTCTGAAATTGCATTGGAGTAGATAATAAAATCTGCACCTTCTACATGTTCGGGGCTATGAGAAGTCCAAACGTTGGCTCCCAGAGCCTTCAGCGCATCTAGGACGCTCGAGTCCTTGCTATCAGATCCTGAGACTTCAATTTCATACGAGAGGGCGATGCGCGCTAGACCACTCATACCAGCCCCACCAATTCCGATGAAATGTAAGCGCTTGCCAGACCAATCTGAAATATTCATCCGCATTAACTTTTCCCGCCGCTTAGAGCAAATTCCATCAGCGCAATAATCTTTTCGGAAGCCAATAAATCTGAGTCGCTTCCATTTGCTGATTTACTTTGAGAAGAAAGCAAAAGTCGCTCTAAATTATTAGTCAGCCACTCTGGCGTAAATTGATTCTGATTTAAAACTTCTGCACGAGAGTGTGAAACCAACCCTCGCGCATTTACTTCTTGTTCACCATTTCCAATTGGAAGAGGGATAAAAAGCGCAAACTTCCCAAGGGCATTGACCTCTGAGCAAGTAACCGCACCGCTGCGCGATATAACTAAATCAGCGGCTAGATATGCGGTAGCCATTTCATCAACGTATTTGACTGGTCGATAACTTAAGTTTTCAGCAGGTAAAGGATTTGCCTTTCCAACTGCGTGATAAATCTGTACCTCGTTGGTAAGGAGATCTGGCAGTGCTTGCGCAACCACGCGGTTTAATTTCACCGAACCTTGAGAGCCAAAAAAAATGAAAACTACTGCATGCTCAGTATTGAATCCAAGGGACCGTTTCGCTCTAATTCTTGCTGCAGACCAATCATCAGAACTGGCAATAACTGCTGTCACTACATCACGGCGAAGTGGTAATCCAGTAACAAGTGCGTCCTTTAATTTCCCATGATCGACCGATTGCGCCACTGCAGTAAAAGGTGTGAACTGCGCTCCAAGTCGATTGGCTAACCCAGGTTTAGCATTTGCTTCATGAATAACAATCGGGATGCCAAGTGATTTTGCGGCTAAGTAAGCCGGAGCCGATACATAGCCACCAAAACCAATGAGCAGATCTGCACTCTTTAGCGCACTACGGGCCTGCAAAAAGGCAGTGGTGAGTGTTGTGGGTGCGACAAAGAGTGAAAATGAAACTCTTCGCGGGACAATTACCTTTGCGATGTGAGAAAGCTTAAAGCCTGCTGCCGGCACTAGCGAGTTCTCTAGCCCTTCACGAGTGCCAAGAAAGTGAACTTCATCCATTGGGTGGTTTTTCATCCATGCAGTGGCGCACGCAATCGCTGGCTCAATATGACCGGCGGTTCCGCCTCCTGCAAAAACGATTCGTTTCATTGTGTGCGTAATCTACGCCGTTCAATCACGCTTTTGAGTTCAGACATAACTTCAGCATCACGCAGAGCGCTTCCAAAGACATATCCCAAACCTAAGTACAGAGATATCAGTGCAGAGCCTCCATAGGAGACGAAGGGCAACGTCACTCCAACAACCGGTAATAAACTTGTAGCGGATCCAATATTGAGAATTGTTTGAATAGCGATCCAGCACCCTATTCCGACTCCTACATATCGTGACATGGGATCGATACAACGTAAAGATATTTTAAAGATCGAAAATATAAGAACTGCTAAGAGAATTAATACTGCCAAGGTTCCTAGTAGACCGAGCTCTTCGCCGATAACAGCAAAAATGAAATCTGTATGTGCTTCCGCCAAGTTGCCCCATTTTTGACGGCTCCCACCAAGGCCAACTCCAAAAATTCCACCACTAGCCAACCCAAGCAAACTATGAGCTGGTTGCCAGCCAGCATTTTTATAATCTTCAACGGCAAACGGATCTAGAACTACAAGCAGCCGAGCCATGCGATAACCAGCGGTCGCAATCGCAACTGCAAGAATCGCCGAACCTAAAGCTACAAAAGATCCAAGTAATTTTAATTCCACTCCTGAGGCGAAAAGTAACCCACCTAAAATTGCTGCGATAACACAAGCGGTTCCCAAATCCCTCCCACGCATCACAAGAAGTATCACCAATACAAATCCGGGAGCGATTATCATAAATATATTAACTCGCGCTTTACCTGATTTCTCTAACTTAGATAATTGAAAACCCGCCCATAAAATAAGTAAAAATTTAGCAATCTCGCTTGGCTGAACATCTACAAAGGGCAGAGCGATCCAGTTGGTATTGCCATTTACAGTTTTTCCCACCCCTGGAATTTGCAGAATACTCAAAATGATAATTGAAATAAGTAGTCCGAATCGTGCGATCCAGCGCCATTGCTTTAGAGTTCTCTGGGAAAGATAGATGGCAGCAGGGATGGATAGGGCGAAGAAAACAAATTGCCGAAGCACAATTGCAGCCGCATTGCCCCGAGTGTCAATCGAATGAATTGATGAAGCAGAAAAAACCATAATTAAACCGATAATTGATAGAGCTAGCGAACTAATTGCCATCATATAAAAACTATTTACGGGTTTTGCTAAAAACTTTGTTGATGCATTACTCATTGATTTACCTTCTTAGCAGCGGCGGCGAACCTATCTCCACGATCGGAGTAGGAAATAAATTGATCCATCGAGGCACAGGCTGGGGCAAGCAGCACGGTATCTCCAGCACTTGCCCTTTCTAGCGCCAGCTTCGCAACCGCTTCCATCAATGAATTATCAGTTCCTCCTCGCACGTACTCTGCAGGGGCATCGACCAGTACTACTTCTATCTCAGGCGCCTGCACACGTAACTGCTCAGCAATCAACTCACGGTCGCTGCCAATTAATATCGCACATTTAATTCTGCTATTACAACGAGTAATCAGTTCTTGCATTTCTGCACCCTTAGCGAGCCCACCAGCAACCCAAATTGCAGATAGAGAAGAAAGTATTGAGGCTGCAGCTGCATGTGGGTTGGTTGCTTTGGAATCATTGATCCAAGTAATGCCATCTTTTTCTAGAATATTTTCGATGCGGTGGCGACCTAGTGAAAACTTCTGAAGCGCTCTCCGTATCGCTTCATTACTAACGCCAAGTGCCCTAACTAATCCCGCTGCTGCAAGAGCATTTGCCACATTGTGCGGCACCGTTGGTTGAACATCGATGACTTCAGCAATCATTTCAGCTTCTTGTGGATCGCTAACAAATGCTCGATCAATTAATAATTCTTCGACTACACCTAATGCGCCAGGTGCTGGCGTCTCTAATGAAAAGAAAACTTTCCGACCTTGCCAGTGAACCATCTGATTTAGAACTTCTGGATCAGAGGCGTTAAAAATACCAAGTGAGGTGCGATCAAGTATTGACCCCTTAACTCGCGCATATTCTTCAAAGCTTCCATGCCAATCAACGTGGTCTTGTGCAATATTTAAAATAGCCACGGCAGTGAAGCTCGCCTCTTTTAACCAATGGAGTTGAAAAGAAGATAACTCGATAACTAGGACTTCATATTTCTCTGAACTTTCAACAGACTCAATAACTGTAAAGCCCACGTTGCCGCAAGCAATCGCAGAGATATTTTGCTCACGTAGCATGGCGGCTGCCATCTCTACAGTTGTGGTTTTCCCATTCGTGCCAGTAAGTGCGATCCAGCGTTGATTAGGGGCAATCTCGGCACGAAATGACCAAGCTAAATCGATTTCATTTACAAGGCGAATTCCAGATTCCCGAGCAGCCACAATGAGTGGGTGCTTTTCTTGCCACCCTGGAGAAACAACTATGAAATCGTAATCCAGAACTTTCACACCATCTGAATTTAGAAAATGAAAGCTCTCATAAGTTGAGATTTTTTCATCCACGAATGAAATATCTGCTCCCTTTACCTTTAGGGTTCGAGCAACGGCCAGACCGGTTATGCCAGCGCCAAGGATTAATACCTTTTGCCCAGAAAAATTAAGCGCTGCCATAATTACTGAGTCACCCATTGAGCATAAAAAAGGCCCAATCCTGCAGCAACACATAAGCCAGCGATGATCCAAAAACGCAAAACAATCGTCACTTCTCCCCAACCCATTAACTCAAAATGATGCTGAAGCGGTGCCATTTTAAAAATTCGTTTACCACCACTTAATTTGAAGTACACCACTTGCAAAATAACCGAAGCACTAATTATGACAAAGAGTCCACCTAGTGGAATTAAAAGGAGTTCAATTCTTAGCGATGTCGCAATTCCAGCGAGGGCTCCCCCAAGTGCTAGCGAGCCGGTATCTCCCATAAATATTTTTGCCGGAGATGCATTCCACCAAAGAAAGCCTGCGCAGGCGCCAGCTAGCGCTGCCGAAAGCACCGCCAAATCGAGTGGATCTCTAACTAAATAACAATTTGGACCCGGAGCAACTGCGCAACTTTGTCCAAATTGCCAAACACCAATCAAAATAAATGAAATAAATGTCATCACTGCGGCGCCAGTTGCTAATCCATCAAGACCGTCGGTCAAATTTACGCCATTACTTGTAGCGATAACCATGAGCACTACCCAAATAATGATGAGTACCGCACCCAGTGCTATTCCTGTATCTCGAACTGTGGAGAGATTTTCAGAGATAGGCGTAAGGCCATCTCGATCAGGAAATCGGATTCCTAAGAATCCAAAAGTTGCGGCAAAGAGAATCTGCCCAAATATTTTTTGTTTAGCGTTCAAGCCTTTTGAATTCTGGCGGGATACTTTTAGCCAATCATCAAGAAAACCAACAAAACCAAGAGAGACCATTAGACCAAGAATGAGCAACGCGGAAGTGGTAACAGCATTTCTCGAGATCGCATGTGCGCCGAAATATCCAAGAGCAGCTGCCAGAATAATAATAATTCCACCACTGGTTGGGGTTCCACGCTTTGTGTGATGTGATGTTGGGCCATCGTCTCTAATAATCTGTCCATAGCCACGACGTACCAACATTCTAATTAACGCAGGGGTGCCGAATAGAGAAATAAAGAGCGCCGCAGTTCCGGCGAAGAGAATTTCTCTCATTTACTCTTGGTCTCCCACTTCTTCCGAAATTCTTTCGTTCCATCGCTTTTCAATTTCAAGTGCAACTTCCTCAAACGCTTCAGATCTAGAAGCTTTTACTAAAACCACATCACCTGGTTTTATCTGATTTATTAAAAGTAAAGCGTCTGGCTTTTCTTTAAATAAGTGAGTTGTCATTTGGCTATTGGGGCCAATTTCACTTACATACTCATCTGCACCAATACAGACCAGATG
>JBBQEE010000047.1:0-6776 GCA_038320375.1 Candidatus Nanopelagicales bacterium | reverse complement strand
GACATGGCCGCTGAAGGACAAGAACTCCAAGCACATATCTGGTCATCACTAGAGAGACAGAGTGAGTAAATGTTTAACGATGCAGTTCTTGCTGAATATGTTCGAGATGGTGTTGTTGAATCTGAACACCGTGGTTTCTTCTTAGCGCTTAACGCTGATGGCACAGTTTTTAAATCACTCGGTGATGTTGAGACAAACATTTATCCACGCTCTTGTGTTAAGTCGATGCAAGCAGCAGCGATGGTGCGCAACGGGTTGAAACTCGAACCACGTTTGTTGGCACTTGCCGCCTCCAGTCATTCGGGCGCTGAAATGCACATGGATGGTGCTCGCGAAATATTGGTAGGTGTTGGTCTATCTGAAAGCGCGCTGCAATGTGCACTTGATCGTCCACTTGGTGAGGTTGAACGTCGCGCATGGGGAGATCGACCAGCGACGCAGATTGCAATGAACTGCAGTGGAAAACACGCAGCAATGTTGGCGACCTGCGTCATAAATGGTTGGCCAACTGTTAATTATTTAGATCAGACCCATCCGTTGCAGGTTGCAATTAAAAGCGAACTGGAATCACTGGCGGGTGAAAAAATAACTTTAACTTCAACCGATGGTTGTGGCGCACCGCTATTTTTACTTTCACTCGCTGGTTTGGCACGCGCGGTTCAAGCGATAACAATTTCAATTGATCCCGTGCATGTAAGTGTGATGGATGCTTGTCGTACATTTCCAGAGATGGTTGCCGGTGTTGGCCGCCATGCCACCGACATGATGCAGCAGGTCTCGGGGCTTTATATGAAAGATGGCGCAGAGGCGGTAAATGTTTGTTCACTTGCTGATGGCCGAACTTTTGTATTTAAAGTCAGCGATGGATCGCTCCGCGCATTTCGCACAATTGTGTATGCCTTTTTAAATGAATATGGAATCGATACAAAGCTGGAGCCAGAAAAAGTAATGGGTGGCCCGCGTGTAATCGGCACCATTCGCGCAACGCTCTAACTGGCGTATCCTTCGAGTATGAAACGCCGCGTCGCCATGCTCATGGTGCACACCTGTCCGCTTGAACAAGCGGGTATCGGTGATGCCGGTGGAATGAATATTTATGTCGCCGAAAGTGCGGCGCGCATGGCAGCCCAAGGTGTCGAAGTAGACATTTTCACGCGTCGCGATCATTTAGATTTGCCGCAGATTGTTGAACTTTCTCCCGGCGTAAATGTGCATCATCTTGATGCTGGACATGATCTGCATTTAACAAAAGAACAATTGCCACAACACTTTGCTGAACTCAGTGAAGAGCTTAAGAAGGCACTTTCACAAGAGCGTCGTTATGACATTATCCATTCGCATTACTGGCTCTCTGGAAAAGTTGCGATGCCAGTTGCCAAAGATTTAAAGATGCAACTTGTGCACACGATGCATACCATGGCGCGAGTGAAGAATTTGAATTTAGCTGAAGGTGAAACACCAGAGCCGATGATTCGCGTACAAGGTGAAACCCAAATCGTTGCAGCAGCGCAAGCGCTGATCGCTAATACTGATTCTGAGGCTGCAAGTTTGGTTTCACTCTATGAAGCCTGTCCTGACACAGTTCACGTCGTGCCACCCGGTGTCGATCTCTATAAATTCACACCTGGAAATGGTCGATTGGCTGCGCGCAAAGTTCTGGGAATTGATCCAGAAGCGCATGTAATTACTTTCGTTGGGCGAATTCAGCCCCATAAAGGACCTGAGATATTAATTCGTGCCACAGCGGAAATGCTTTCGCACTCACCGCATCTGCGTCCTAAGTTACGTGTCTATATTGTTGGTGGTGCATCAGGTGCTAATGGCAGTGAAGTTGAGCGATTGAAAGAGTTAGTTACTTGGCTAGGAATTTCAGATGTTATTTCATTCTCACCGCCGGTTGCTCGTACAAAGTTGCCTGATTGGTATCGCGCCGCAGATTTAGTTTGCGTTCCTAGTTACTCAGAAAGTTTTGGACTAGTAGCGCTGGAAGCGCAAGCATGTGGCACACCAGTGGTTGCAACTGCAGTTGGAGGACTTCGCACAGCAGTGGCAGATGGTATTTCTGGCGTACTAGTTGATGGCCACGATCCACGTGCCTGGTCTTCAGTTTTGGCACGTTTATTGCAAGAGCCACAACGCCGTGTGTTACTTTCAATTGGAGCAATCGAGCATGCCTCCCACTTCGGTTGGGATGCCACAGTTCGCGGAACTCTAGATATTTACAACCAAGTAATTTCAAATGTAGAGCGCTCTGCTTCATCAATCGGATAATCGTGGCTGCAATCGATCCACGTTTAGTCATTCTGGAATTTTTAGATTCGCATGATTTGGAATATGAATTAAGTGATCTAAATACTTTTTTAGTAACGCTACCGGGTGAGACAAAGTTACAAACACAGTGCGCTCTGATTGTTGGTGATTACTCTTTAAGTATCAATGCATTTGTGATTCGCAAACCAGATGATAATGCCGCAGCAGTCCATGCGTGGTGTTTAGCAAAGAATGCTGGCATGTATGGAGTTGCATTTGCAACCAATGAACTTGGCGATATTTTCTTAGTTGGTCGTCTGCCGCTAAGTGCAGTTACTGATCGCGAAATTGATCGTGTAATTGGTGCGGTGCTGCAATATGCAGATGCTTCCTTTAATCCTTTACTAGAACTGGGATTTTCAACAGCAATTCGTCGCGAGTGGGCATGGCGCCTCAGTCGTGGTGAGTCACTCTCAAACTTGGAAGCTTTCAAGCACTTAATTTAAGAATTTAGATTTAACATGGCAAGATAAGTCTTATGACAAACACAGAGTTAATCCTGCTGCGCCACGGCGAATCCGTATGGAATGCCAAAAATTTATTTACTGGCTGGGTTGATGTCCAACTTTCAAAAAAGGGCGAAGCCGAAGCCGCACGCGGTGGAAAGCTACTCGCCGAGCACAATTTGTTGCCCGATGTAGTTCACACTTCGCTATTGCGCCGCGCAATTCACACTTCGCAATTGGCGCTCGATGCCTGCGATCGCCATTGGATTCCAGTGCATCGCTCATGGCGCCTAAATGAGCGTCACTATGGAGCGTTACAAGGCAAAGATAAGAAAGAGACCTTAGCTAAGTACGGTCAAGAGCAGTTTAAATTATGGCGTCGTTCATTTGATGTTCCGCCTCCACCAATCGAAAGTGGCGATCCGTATAGCCAAGAAAACGATCTTCGCTACGCTGATCTCGGTGCGCAACTTCCAAAAACTGAATGCCTTAAGGATGTTGTAGCCCGAATGGCTCCTTACTGGACCGAATCAATCTTGCCGGATCTCAAAGCTGGAAAGCGGGTGCTCGTAACTGCTCACGGCAATTCACTACGTGCATTGGTAATGCAGTTAGATGGGATTTCTGAGGCGGATATTGCGGAATTAAATATTCCAACTGGGATCCCACTGCTTTATAAATTAGATGAGAATTTTCTGCCAATTACAAAAGGCGGAGAGTATTTAGATCCAGAAGTTGCGAAAGCCGCTATGGCTGCGGTTGCGAATCAGGGGAAGTAGCAACTCCACCCGAAGTTATATCTTTGTAATCATTGCGCTTATCGCGAATGATTACTTCAGTCGTAACTAAGCCAGCACGAGCAAAACCAAGTGTGAGCGTTACGTTGCGCCCTGGCTCGGGTGAAACTCCAAAGAAGACTGCTTTCGCATTGGCGCTATCGCCCTCAAAGCGAATTGGCGCATTCTGCTTTAGTAAGCGCTCGCCAGTTAGCGTGGCTTGGTTACCACCAACTGAAATTCCTAGCAATTGATCGTCAGTGGCACCTTGATTAACGAGTGTTCCAATTAGAACAGCATCGCCAGTTTCAGTTGCAACAAGAAGTAAATTTAAAACTTTAATGGTGACATCGTTATCTTTAATTGTGACTTCATTGCCATCAGTTACTTTGGCGATATTACGGGTAGCCGCGTTTTGGCCGGCGCCGCAACCAGTAAGTGTTGTTGCAATAACCAGTGCGAGAACTGCATTAAGAGTGCGACGCATAGACACATTCTCTCATGCGTTTTAACCTGTAATTCCCCTTATTTAACGGGGTTTTCTCGAGGAAAAATCGCTGGTAGAATTGACCCCCTAGCGAAGGGCAACACATGACATTTAAGGTCGGCGAAACCGTTGTTTATCCCCATCACGGAGCAGCTCTAATTGAGGCGATTGAAACTCGAGTCATCAAGGGCGAAGAACGCATGTACCTAGTGTTAAAGATTGCCCAAGGAGATCTAACTGTTCGCGTTCCTGCTGACAATGTAGATCTAGTTGGAGTTCGCGATGTTGTAGATAGCGCCGGCCTTGATCGCGTATTTAGCGTTCTGCGTCAGCCTTACACAGAAGAACCAACAAACTGGTCACGTCGTTATAAGGCAAACCTAGAAAAGCTTGCTTCAGGTGACGTAATCAAGGTTGCCGAAGTCGTCCGTGATCTCTACCGCCGCGATCTTGATCGTGGACTATCAGCAGGCGAAAAGCGCATGTTGGCAAAAGCAAAGCAGATCCTGATCTCTGAACTCGCACTAGCCGAGCGCACAGATGAAGAAAAAGCAGGGATCTTGCTTGATGAAGTTCTCGCTTCATAATTTTTAAAGAAATTTAAAATGATCGCCGCAATCATCGCTGCCGCTGGCAGTGGTGAACGTTTTGGCGCAGAAATTCCGAAAGCTTTAATCCAACTTGGCGACCGCACTTTAATTGAACATGCTGTCTCAGCAATTTCATCAGTTGCAGACCAAATCATTGTTACCGCACCAGCGGGGTATGAAAAACAAATACAGTCCTTAGTTGGCGATGCGGTAACTGTTGTTACAGGCGGGGCCACTCGTTCTGAGAGCGTCAGAATCGGGTTATCGAAAGTACTTTGTGAAGCCGAGTACGTTTTAATTCATGACGCTGCACGCGCACTAGCGACTCCTGAATTAGCGCAACGAGTTGTTGCCGCTTTAAAGGGTGGAGACGTTGCGGTGAGTCCCGGTATTGCCGAAGTTGATACTGTAAAAATTGTCGATGGCGATGGAATAGTTAGCGCTACTCCTGATCGCACGAGCATGCGCCGTATTCAGACTCCGCAAGGATTTACTTACGCCGTTATTAATCAGGCCCATGCTCAAGCAGGTGAGGCCACCGATGATGCCGCACTTGTTGAATCACTTGGTAAAAAAGTTCGGGTAATCGCTGGCGAAGAGCGCGCGATCAAAATTACAACCCCTGCTGATTTAACAACGGCTCTGGAATTTCTTGGTACGTCATCATCCTTTAAAGCTGGTGTTGGTGTTGATGCGCATCATTTCCAAGCAGGTCGAGAACTCTGGCTCGCTGGTCTGCATTGGCCAGATGAAATCGGGGTCGAAGGACATTCCGATGGCGATGTTGCCGCACATGCAATTTGCGATGCGCTATTTGCTGCAACTGGCTTAGGCGATCTAGGCAGTAATTTTGGAACATCGCGCCCCGAGTACGCCGGCGCATCAGGGCTAACTTTATTAAAAGAAACGTATGTATTGATTTCAAATGCAGGTTATAAAATTTCACATGTCTCAGTACAAGTAATTGGGAACCGTCCGAAAATCGGTACGCGTCGCGTGGAAGCAATCGCTGCTCTGTCTCATGCACTTGGTGGCGCCGAAGTTGCGCTACTTGCAACAACTACCGATGGAATGGGCTTAACTGGCGAAGGTAAAGGCATTGCAGCCATTGCTTCTGCTCTCGTTTTCAATTAAGTAAGGGGCGCAAGGTAGAATTGCCTAATGGGTATGCTCGCTTTGTATGACACCTTGACGCGTACAACAACACCATTTACACCGATTAAAGTTGGCGAAGTTGGGATTTATCTCTGCGGCGCCACTGTTCAAGCACCGCCACATATTGGCCACGTTCGCTCTGGCGTTAACTTCGATATTTTGCGTCGTTGGTTAACTAAAAGCGGGATGAACGTAACTTTTATTCGCAACGTTACAGATATTGATGACAAGATTTTGCATAAGGCAGTGCACGAAGAAGAACCCTGGTGGGCCCTAGCCATGAAGTACGAACGTGCTTTCTCTGATGCCTACGCCGCGTTAAATGTGCAGCCACCAACCTACGAACCACGTGCAACCGGCCATATGACGCAGATGGTTGAACTAATGCAGATTTTGATTGATCGCGGTTTTGCATACGCTCCCGGCAACGGCGATGTTTATTTAGAGGTGCGCAAACTTTCATCTTATTTAACTCTCTCAAATCAAAGAGTTGATGATTTACTTCCGGCTGCCGATGCTGATGAAATAAATAAGAGAGATCCGCGAGATTTTGCACTTTGGAAAGCCGCGAAAGCTGGCGATCCATCTTGGCCGACTCCGTGGGGTGCAGGTCGTCCTGGTTGGCACCTGGAATGTTCGGCCATGGCACACGCTTACTTAGGTGAAGAGTTTGATATTCATGGTGGCGGGTTAGATTTAATTTTTCCACATCACGAAAATGAAATTGCTCAATCAGAAGCTGCTGGATATGGATTTGCAAAACGTTGGATGCATAACGCTTGGGTGACTGCCGCTGGTGAAAAAATGTCTAAGTCACTTGGTAATTCACTGCAGGTGCATGAACTTTTAAAAACTGTTCGTGGAATCGAACTTCGTTGGTATTTAGGTTCTGCCCACTATCGTTCAATGTTGGAATTCTCACATGAAGCACTTACTGAATCTGCAACGGCATTTCGCCGGATCGAAGGATTCTTAAAGCGCGCAACTGAAATTTTAGGCAACGAGCCGACCC
>JBBQEE010000046.1:0-6847 GCA_038320375.1 Candidatus Nanopelagicales bacterium | reverse complement strand
GCTGATCCTGAACTGCAAAAGCAGCGCAGGAAATACCAGCAAATTTTTCTTGTATTAATTTCTCTACTTTAGAAATAGAGACCTTCTCGCCCCCAGAAATAATCACTTCATCAGCTCGGCCAATAATCAATAACTTGCCATCTTCTATTTTCCCAAGGTCAGTTGTCTGGAAAAATCCATCAACAATTTTTTGACTCCAAAGATCTGGATTATTTAAGTAAGTTATCGCCAGAGTACTTCCAGATATTTGAATTTGATTATTTTCATTCAATCTAAATGATGTTCCAGTAAGTGGTATGCCATCATAAATACAACCACCACACGTCTCGGTCATCCCATATGTTTCAACTATCCGTATTCCAGCGGATTCAGCAGATTTGCGCATTGCAATTGTTAGCGGTGCACCACCAACCAGTACGCCTTTTGCGTTTTTTAAATGTTGCAGAAGTTCAGAGCCACCATTTAGAGCGCGATAAAGTTGAGTTGGCACGATGGCGGTAAAATCAGCATCTGGATATTTTCCTTGCACTTCTCGTAGATCTATTGGTGTGGTTCCGAGTTCAATACTTCGAACAAGTACGTTAATACCGGCGATGTGATTCAGTGGCAGCAAGAGTGACCAGACCTGTCCAGCTTTTGCGCCAAGATATTCGTGGGCGGCTCGAGCGCTAGATAAAAGTCCGCTTGCCGTGATTCCAACTTCTACGCTTTCGCCGGTGGATCCGCTGGTATTAACAATTAAGCAAATGTCGGTGGGATTTTTATCTGCGAGAGCTGTTGCTAGACGTGACGTTAGATCGGCGATGTCCCACGCGGGATCGTTCGCTCGAATAGGTTGTTGTGACGTCTGCTCCATTGCACGCGTAGGCTATCGCCCGTAGTCAAAGATGGAGGAATTGTGAGCAAGCCGATTAAACGTGAATTTGGTAACCGCGCTATTCCAGCGTGGACTTCAGGCGCTGGTGGAGAGAGCTTCACTGACATTACTTATCAAGTTGCCGAAGGCATGGCCAAGATTGCGATCAATAGACCAGAAGTTCGCAATGCCTTCCGCCCACAAACAATTATTGAATTGCAGCAAGCATTTTCACTTGCACGCGATAACTCAGATGTTGGTGTCATTATTTTTACCGGTACTGGTGATGAAGCATTTTGCTCTGGTGGCGATATCAGCGTGCGTGGTGATGATGGATATTTAGGTGAAGATCCACTTGCTCAAAAAGGAATTGGCCGACTAAATGTTTTAGATTTACAGATTCAAATTCGTCGCACTCCGAAGCCGGTGGTTGCAATGGTTGCTGGTTGGGCTATTGGCGGCGGACATGTATTACATGTGGTCTGTGATTTAACCATCGCTGCTGAAAACGCAAAGTTTGGTCAGACCGGTCCAATGGTTGGATCTTTTGATGGTGGTTATGGATCAGGTCTTTTGGCTGCGAGTGTAGGTCAGAAGAAAGCTCGTGAAATTTGGTTTATGACCCGACATTACGATGCGCAAGAAGCGCTCGCCATGGGTCTCATTAACACTGTAGTGCCGTTAAAAGAGTTAGAAGCCGAAACAGTTTCATGGTGTCGTGAAATGTTACAAAATTCTCCACTAGCGTTACGTTTAATTAAATCTGCGATGAATGCAGCAGATGATGGTCTTGCTGGAATTCAGCAATTAGCTGGCGATGCGACGCTGTTATTTTATTTAAGTGAAGAAGGTCAAGAAGGTCGCGATGCTTATAAAGAAAAACGCGCACCTGACTTTGGAAAGTTTCCAAAGCGTCCTTAAATATGTCGCGCGAGCTATTTTCAACTCTTCGAGTCGTTTCGCTTCCCACAAAAACTAATTTTCGTGGAGTAACCCATCGCGAAGTTGCTCTATTTAAAGGTGAATATGGCTGGGGAGAATTCTCACCATTTTTAGAATACGGATCACTCGAATGCCTACCTTGGCTGCAATCAGCAATTGCCGCGGCATCCCAACCTATCCCTAAATTATTTAGGAATAAAGTAAAAGTTAATGGCACCATCCCTGCCCTAACTGATAAATCAGAAATCAAAGAGATCATAGATTCTTTCCCCGGAGTAAAAACCTTTAAAGTAAAAGTTGGGTCAAATCTAAGTGAAGATATTGCACGTCTGGCAATCATTCGTGGTCTTGGCCGAAAGATAAATATTCGAATTGATGTAAACGGAAGTTGGAGTGTCGAAACAGCGCTTAAAAATCTTTATGCAATGTATGAAGAAGTTGGAGTTTTTGAGTATGTCGAACAACCTTGTGCCACGCTAGAAGAATTACGTGAGCTAAAAAGAAAAATAAATATTCCACTAGTCATAGCAGGAGATGAAATTTTACGCAAAGCAGTGGATCCATTTGTGGTAGATCTCAATGGTGCAGTGGATGTTCTAGCGTTAAAAGTTGCACCACTTGGTGGAATTGAGCGAGCACAAAAATTGGCAGCGCATCACAAGTTACCAATTGTTGTCTCGAGCGCACTTGAAAGTGCAGTCGGAATTTCATTTGGATTAAAACTCGCAGCATCCTTTGAAGAGATGAAATTTGATTGTGGTCTTGGAACAGGTTCGCTAATGGCTCAAGATGTGGCCCATCTACCAATTATTGATGGTGAAATTGCTGTGGCAGATGTTGATCCAGATTTTGAAAAATTTCTTGTTTCGCCAGAACGTCATAATTGGTGGCAAGATCGGATAATGAAAACATGGGAGCTGATGGCATGAGCCAATCAACCCAGCTAGCACGAGTAATCGTTAGACAGATTATTGAAGCGGGCATAACCAATGTGGTGATTTCGCCTGGATCTAGAAACGCACCACTTTCGCTTGCCTTTGTTGCCGCACAAGAATGTGGATTGATAAAAATCCATATCCGGATTGATGAAAGAACTGCCGCATTTTTTGCACTTGGATTAGCAAAATCAAGTGGACGTGCGGTTCCGATTATTTGTACATCTGGAACTGCAGTAGCTAACTATCATCCGGCCGTTCTTGAAGCGTCTCATTCAAACATTCCACTTTTTGTAATTACGGCAGATCGTCCTGCTGCGCTACGTCGTACAGGTGCTAATCAAACTACTGAGCAAGCGCGTATTTTTGGAAAAGCGGTTCGCTACTTCTCTGACGTTTCAGGAAGTATTTATCCACTCGAGTTACCGCTGAATGCCCTACAAAGTGGACCCGTCCATATCAATTTGCAATTCGAAGAACCGCTTCTTCCAGATGCTGATTCAACTTGGTTAGACTCAATTGTTGTAAATGCTCCAAAAATTTTTGATCGTAAAAAATCTGGAACCCTTGCTAGCAAATCAACTCGAGGACTATTAGTAATTGGATATGACCGTGGTGGTCTCAAGTCTGAAGATGTTATTAAATTTGCAAGTGATCTTGGTTGGCCAGTAATCGCAGAAGATCCACTTACATTTGAAGCAGCAAATGCTCATGCTAGTCTTTTTCTGACTGCCACTGCAATAGCGAAGGATCTGACTCCAGATACGGTAATTATTATCGGAAGGACAACCCTTTCGCGTTCAATAAATAATCTAATTGCAGGTGCGCGAACTAGTTTTGTAATTGACCCGCGAATTGAAACTGTTGATTCTGATCGCTTGGCTGAGAAACGTTTTACTGCGTTACCTGAGTTGTATGTAGCTCCAGCCGACCCAGAGTGGACTGCAAAGTGGAGCAAGTATTCAGAGCGAACCGCAAAAGTCGTTCGCGAAATTTCACAATGGTCAGAACCGGCAATCGCGCGTGAGATTGCAGCGAATATCCCCAACGAATCGGTACTTTATGTTTCATCCTCACGACCAATCAGAGATATTGAAGCCTTTGCTGGAACCAGAAGCGGTGTGACGACTTACGCTAACCGTGGTTTGGCAGGAATTGATGGAAATATATCGACCGCTCTAGGTGTAGCAAGAACTCACGGTCAAGCCTTTGCAATCCTAGGAGATCTCGCATTTCTGCATGATCTAACAGGTCTAATTCACCATGATGAAATCAATCTAAAAATATTCGTGATTAATAACGATGGTGGTGGAATCTTTTCAACCTTATCGCAACGTGGAGTTAACGGTTTTGAAGAAGTTTTTGGAACGCCTCATGGACTTGACCTAGAAGCCATCACAAAATCTATGGGAATTCCTGCTAAGACTATTTCTTCATTTGAAAATCTACATGCCGAACTTCGAGAGCCGATTAACGGGCTAAGTGTTGTGGTTTTGGATGTTCCAAATCGAGAGGTAAATGCTGATTTAATTAAATCGCTCTATGAAAAAGTTAAATCTTTATAGTTTATTAAGAAAGAGCACTTCGCATGGGTGCAAATTTAGCGTTGCTCTCACTTAACTCTTTCTCAGGACTGGATCCTGAAACAATTCCACACCCGGCAAAAATTCTAATTTCATTATTTGTAATTTGACCACAACGCAGGGCAATTCCTAATTCGCCATCACCGCGTGCATCTAACCATCCGACTGGTCCGGCATAGCGCCCGCGTGACATTCCTTCAATCTCCAAAATCAACTTTGCTGCAACTTCAGTTGGAGTTCCACAAACAGCGGCAGATGGATGTAACTTTTCCAAAATAGTGAAGGCATCAACATTTTGCTTTCCTTCAATAAGCGCACCAGTTACATCAGTTGCTAGATGCATCACATTTGCTAAGTGCAGAACAAAAGGTGATTCGGGCACGTTAGTTGAAGTACAAAAAAGATCTAGTGCTTGCGCCACTGAACGAACTGCATATTCATGCTCTTCTAAATCTTTTGATGAACGTGCCAGCGATGCTGCCAGCGCTAGATCTTTCTGATCATCCCCGGTTTTGCTAATAGTTCCAGCGAGAACTCGTGAAGTAACCATTCCGCGTGAAAGTCTTAACAATAATTCAGGTGTAGCCCCAACTAGTCCATCCACGGCAAAGATCCAAGTAGATGGATATTCCGCACTTAGTTTTCTCAAAATATTTCTTGGATCGATTGTTCGATGTGAATTAACTTTTAAATCGCGTGCAAGAACAACTTTTTCTAGATTGGTATCTTCTATCGCTGCAATAGCTTTGGTAACTCGAACTTGCCACTCCGCTGGACTAAGGGTTCCATCTCCCCAGTTAAATTCAACATCTTCAAGCGTTGACGAGCTTTGTAGTAAAGCAGGTTGAGATTGTTCGCCAATCCAAGTTATCCAAGAGCTTCCATTGCGCATACCCACAATAATTTCTGGAATAACAAGCGCTGAATCTTCATTCGGATCAAAAGAGAATGAAGTAAATAAAATTGGCCCCGTACCGCTCGTATGAACTGAATCAGAAATTGCTAATTTTCCTAATTGTTCATGCCACCATTTTCGCGCCTCATTGAAACGCTCGGGACCTTTAACTGTAGTCGTGGCATAAATTCCCCAACCAACCAACCCATCTCCACCGCGAACCCAAGTTAATGGGGCAGAATTTGGGAGTAAATCAAGTAAAGGTAAATGCTCACCAAGGCGCGCAGTAGTAACTGGAATCAAATTTGGCATTTTTTATGGGAGAGTTATTTAGAAAGCTTCTGCGAAATTTTGCGCCAAATAAGTGGAAGCGATGTAGCAGTTATTGCAATTTTTATAAGTTCTCCAAAAATAAATGGAGTTAATCCAGCGCTAATTGTTTGTGCCCAAGTTAATTCCAATGAAGCACGGAGCCAAATTAGGCCAAAGGTAAATACGATGACGCTCCCGATTAGTAGCGCTGGAAAAGATGTTTTAAATTTTTGATCTGCTTTGCGATCAGCGAGCGCACCAAGGACTAAAGATGCAACTAACATTCCAATTAAATAACCACCCGTTGCACCAGTTATACGAGCCAGCCCGTAGCTCGTTGCGCCAGTTGATGCGGCGAAAACTGGTGCGCCAGCAATTCCAGCTAAGAGATATGTTGCAAAAGTGGTGAAGCCAAGTCGTGCACCGTAAGTAGTTCCAATTAAATAAACTCCGAGAGTTTGTCCGGTGACCGGAACAGGGGAGCCAGGTACGGGTATTGCAATTTGGGCGAGCGCGCCAATGAAGAGAACTCCGCCCACAACGAAGATGGCGTTGGTGAGCGCCGAACTGCGTGGAAAAACCGCTGCCCGAAGTGAGTTGGCGCCAGAAATTGAATAAGACACAAGCACTCCTTATGGTCGAAGATTTGCAGTTGTGGATGAGCCTACTCTTGCGAGAGACTGAGGTTATGTCGCGCGCAAATATGGATAAAGACCCTGACGAAGTTGCCGCTATGTTCGATGGCGTGGCCAAGCGCTATGACCTCGTAAATGATTTGCTGAGCCTTGGTCGCACTAAAGCATGGCGCCGTGCGACGACTGCGATTATCGCGCCGAAGCCAGGAATGAGAATTTTAGATCTGGCCGCAGGCACGGGCTCGAGTTCAGAACCCCTTGCCGCCGCCGGCGCAGATGTAATTCCCGCCGATTTCTCGCAAGGGATGCTCGCCGCTGGCCGCAAAGCCCGTCCACATCTACCTTTTACCTTTGCCGATGCCCTTAATTTGCCCTTCCCAGATGGGGAGTTCGATCTCGTAACCATCTCTTTCGGTCTGCGAAATACCTCAAATACCGAAAAAGCGCTGCAAGAGGCGCTTCGTGTGACGAAAAAGGGCGGCCGACTCGTGGTTGCTGAATTCTCTAGCCCAACTTGGCGCCCTTTCCGGACTATTTATATTAATTACTTGATGCGCGCCCTGCCGGCGATCGCCAAAAAGAGTTCATCTAATCCGGCTGCCTATATTTATCTCGCCGAATCCATCCGGGCTTGGCCAGATCAAAAGGCGCTCGCCAGCCAGATTACGGCAGCGGGATGGTCACAGGTC
>JBBQEE010000045.1:0-6861 GCA_038320375.1 Candidatus Nanopelagicales bacterium | reverse complement strand
ATGGAGTAAGGGCGTATCCCGACTCAGTCCACAACTTCGTAAGAAATATACGCAAAATCGCCAAGCCCTGACTGCGCTATCGACTGTAATAAATGCACCTGAAGTAAGGGCACAGCGCGCAAAGTTAGCGATTCTTCTTTCGCCTTCACTTAATAAGAATGATCGAAATTTCTTTTCTTATAACGCGGACGACGGCGTAGCGGCTACGTTAAATAAACTTCGCGTTTCTGCAGGTAACTATCAGATCGCCTCTGAAACTGGTCAAGTTCCAGTCACGGTAATCAATGCATTTGATACTCCAGTTGAAATAAATTTGGAGTTAACTCCGCTGAACTCACGTGTCCAAGTAAGCGATATTTCTAAATTAACTATCGGTGCCAACTCTCGCACCCAACTTTCGGTTCCGTTTTCCGCTATTGCACCCGGGTCAACGATAGTTTTGGCTCAAATTACAAACTTAAAAGGTGGATCTGTGGGGCCAGCGGCTCAACTTTCGATCAACATCACATTCTTTAATTCTCAGGTTGCTTGGTTCACAATAGGGGCCGCGCTCTTACTATTTGCCGCGGCACTTTTCCAAAATATCCGAAGATTTAGAAGGAGGCGAAATGAAAAGTAATGAGTTATTCCGCGCCTCTGGTGTGATGGCCATTGGGACAATTCTTTCGCGTATAACTGGATTTTTTCGCGCCATATTAGCCGTTGCAGTTCTTGGAACAGCCCTACTTGCTGATAGTTACAACGTTGCAAACACCATGCCAAATATTCTGTACAACCTGCTCGTCGGTGGGGCGCTAACAGCAATTTTTGTCCCGCAATTGGTTCGTTCATTTTCACATGAAGACGGTGGACATGGATTTGCTTCACGGTTGGTTACTACCATTTCTGGAATTTTATTGCTTTTAGTTTTAATCGGAATAATTTTTGCTCCAGCACTTGTCAAACTTTATGCACCAGATTTTACAACTGCTGGTTTTGAACGAGAATTTTCTATCGCTGTAGCCTTTACTCGTTACTGTTTGCCACAAATATTTTTCTTAGGTTTATTTACGATGTTAGGGCAAGTAGCCAATGCTCGCGGATCTTTTGCGCCACTGATGTGGGCGCCAATAGCAAACAATCTCGTAGTAATTGTGATCTTTAGTGGAGTGCTCTTTCTTCAGGAGAGTATTTCAATTGAAAATATAACTAATGGGCAACTGCAACTTCTCGGTTGGGGTACGACTTTAGGAATTGTTGTCCAAGCCTTGATTTTAATTCCAGTTGTAAAACGCTCCGGAATAAGGCTTCGCCCCAAATTCGGAGTAACTGGTTTAGGAAAATCATTTTCGCTTGCTGGTTGGACTTTGGTTTATGTATTGATTTCGCAAATTGGTTACTTAATCACAGTAAACGTTGCAACTAGCGCAGCGGTACGTAGCGCTCAAGCTGGCATCACGACTGGTGTTGGGTTTACACCCTTTACTAGCGCTTACTACATCATGCTCTTGCCATATTCAATTGTGACAATTTCTATTGTTACCGCACTACTCCCACATCTTTCAAAGTTAGCAATCGAAAAAAATGTTGATGAAGTAAAGAAACAATTAATTAGAGCGATTCGTATGTGCGGAGTCGTAACTGTGCCTAGCTCAATTGCTCTACTTCTATTTGGTCCTTTAATGACTGAGGTTCTTTACTTCGGTATCTCACTCGAAGATTCACGTTATATCGGTTATGTGCTCTCAGCTTTAAGCCTGGGCTTGGTTGCTTTCTCTATAAACTTAATTTTAATTCGTGGATTTAACGCATTTGAAGATACTAGGACCCAGGTTTTCTCTATTTTAATTATAAATATAATTTCATCAGCGCTCTCTTACCTGTTCCTTGCAACACTAAAGAGCGATCACGTGACTATTGGTTTAGGTGTTGCTTTTGCAATTAGTTATATCTTGGGACTTTTTGTAACAGTCAGACTTTTACGCAGACACACTGGACCTTTGCAGATATCTCAATTTGCTGGCCAGCATGCTCGCCTTTATTTCGCATCAATAATCTCGATGGTTCCATTTTTTGCGCTGGCGCTCTTTGCTGGATGGATTAATGATGACGCTGCTCCAATAATTGGACTGCTGCGCTTATCTTTCATTTTGTTGGCCAGTGGTGCTGGCTTCTTATTTACAGCTCACGCTTTAAAAATAACCGAAATCGCCGCAATGAAAGATTTTGCTACCTCCGTTCTTGGAAAACGACGTGCTGCTCGCGGTGGGTAAGCATAAATAGCGCAAATAGATAGACTGAGCACATGATTAGAGATCTCGTTATCGTAGGTTCCGGACCAGCGGGCTATACCGCCGCAATTTATGCTGCGCGAGCCCAACTCAACCCACTTATGTATGAAGGTTCGGTTACTGCTGGTGGCGCACTCATGAACACCACTGAGGTCGAAAATTTTCCAGGTTTTGTTGATGGGGTAATGGGTCCAGATTTAATGGACAGCATGCGCAAGCAAGCAAAACGTTTTGGAACAGAGTTAATAACTGATGATGTTGTTGAGATGGATTTAACCGGCGATATCAAAATTTTAAAAGACGGATCTGGAAATACTGTCCAAGCCAAGGCAGTAATTCTCGCTACTGGATCTGCTTATAGGGAAATTGGCTTAGAGAATGAGAAGCGTCTATCTGGCCGCGGAGTTTCATGGTGTGCCACATGTGATGGTTTCTTCTTCCGCGATCAAACTATTGCAGTTGTTGGTGGTGGAGATTCTGCAGTTGAAGAAGCAACTTTCTTAACTAAATTCGCATCTAAAGTTGTTTTGATTCACCGTCGCGACACTTTGCGAGCCTCGAAAATTATGGCAGAACGCGCACTCAATAATCCTAAAATTGAAATGCTTTGGAACACTGAAGTTACCGATGTTCTAGGTGTAGATAAAGTGGAAGGACTACAGCTTCGCAATCTAGTCACTGGAGAAGTTTCAAAACGTGACTTCACTGGACTATTTGTGGCAATTGGCCACATTCCACGTAGCGAACTACTTTTATCGCAAGTAACTCTTAACAGTGAAGGTTATGTTTCGGTTGAGGGGCAATCAACGCGAACTAATCTAAACGGTGTTTTTGCTTGTGGGGATTTAGTTGACTTCACTTATCGCCAAGCAATCACCGCTGCCGGAACAGGATGCCAAGCAGCGTTGGACGCGGAAAAGTTCCTCTCCCACTAGTATTCTTATAACAACTTAATTTTAAATGTTCAAATCATTATCTAAAGAGGAGCAAAAATGAGCGCAGGAAAAGTAACCGCAGCAACCTTCGATGAAATCGTACTTAAGAGCAGCAAACCCGTTCTTGTTGATTTCTGGGCGGAATGGTGTGGACCTTGTCGCGCAGTTGGACCAATTCTTGATGACATCGCAAATGAGTATGGCGACAAAATCACAATCGTTAAATTAAATACCGATGAAGAATCGGCAATAGCTATTAAGTATGGGGTAACTTCTATTCCAATGCTCAACGTCTATGTAAATGGTGAGGTAGTTAAAACCATAATTGGCGCAAAACCAAAACCGGCTCTTCTAAAAGACCTCGAAGGTTTTATCTAAACAACTCGTTGTTTTAGGTTTATTATGAAAGAACTATCTCCAGATGAGATCCGTTCCTTCCAACAAGATCGCGGTTTACATGTCACTGGTGAGTTAAATGACCAAACCCAACGAGTACTAGAAGAATCTCGTTGGAAACTTGGTGATCGTTCACTAAATCTGCAGCAATCTCCAATGATGCGCGGTGACGATGTTGCTGCACTGCAAGCTCGATTAACAGAAATGGGTTTTAACGCTGGACGCGTTGACGGAGTGTTTGGAGAGCGAACCGAAGCTGCAGTAAAAGATTTCCAAAAATCTGTTGGTATAAAAGTTGATGGTAAATGTGGACCGGCCACAATCATCGCTTTGATTCGTTTAACAAAAATTGTCTCGGGCGGTGCACCAACACAAATGCGTGAAAGTGCAGCGCAAAGAAATCGTGGGCCGGCTCTCGCCAATAAAGTTATTGTTATCGATCCCGCATTCGGCGAAGAAGAATCAGAGATTGTTTATGACATTGCACAACGCCTAGAAGGGCGCTTACTCGCACTTGGTGCGAGTGTTTTTCTTACTCGTGGACCACGTAATGTTCTATCTGAAAGTGAAATTATCTCTTTCGCAAATAAAAATAAAGCGGATTTAGTTATTTCACTTCACACAGATACCAATAGAAATCCGGAAGCTCATGGTGTCTCAACTTATTTCTACGGTAGTGATGCGCATGGTATTCACTCAATTGTTGGTGAAAGATTTGCCTCTCTTATCCAGCGAGAATTATGTGCTCGTACAAATTTATTGAATTGCCGTATCCATGCAAAAACTTGGGATTTGCTGCGGCTAACACGGGCCCCTGCGGTTCGTGTTGATCTTGGTTACTTATCTAACCCTGGAGATTTTGCAAGATTGGCGCGTCCTGATTTTCGCGATACTTTGGCTGAGGCATTTATTATCGCGATTCAACGCCTTTATTTATCCGCAGAAGATGATGCAAAAACTGGAACACTTCGGCTATCGGACTTACGGAGTGCAGGGCTGAGAAGGTAATCATTTGAAATCAGTATTGGGTTGGCACAGGCAAGCAAGCGTGTGGGAGACTTTCTCTCATGTCTGAGGTATCAGTTCGCCATCAAACGGGCGCACCGCAAAATCTAGAAGAACGTTTTGCAACACGCGCTGCTGGAATGTTGCCTTCTGAAATTCGATCACTTTTTGCAGTTGCGTCACGTCCAGAAATTGTTTCTCTTGCTGGTGGAATGCCAAATCTTTCCGCACTTCCAATGGAAATGATGGCGGGTGTTGTTAACAAACTTATTTTGAACAATGGTTTAGAAGCTCTGCAATACGGCAGCGGACAAGGTCATCCAAAACTTCGCGAACAGATTTGCGATGTTATGGCTTTAGAAGGAATTCGTGCCAACCCTGATGACATTGTTGTAACCACGGGTTCACAACAGGCGCTTGATTTAATTTCTAGAATATTTATCGATCCGGGCGATGTTGTATTAGTTGAAGCGCCTTCTTATGTTGGCGCACTTGGAACTTTTAGGCAATATGAAGCATCTGTCGTTCATGTTGAAATGGATATGAATGGCTTGGTTCCAGATGCCCTCCGTGGTGCAATTAAATCTGTGCGCGCTGCAGGACGTAAAATTAAGTTTTTGTATTTAATCCCTAATTATCAGAATCCGACTGGCGTTCTTTTGCCAGCCGATCGCCGTACTGAAATTTTAAATATCTGCCGTGAAGAAGGGATCTTTGTAGTTGAAGATAATCCTTACGGACTACTTGGTTTCGATCGCCCTTCGCCAAATGCAATGCGAGCTGAAGATTCAGAGAATGTTATTTACTTAGGCTCATTCTCGAAGACGATTGCTTCTGGATTAAGAATTGGTTGGGCGCTAGTTCCACCATCACTAAAAGATAAATTAGTTATCGCATCTGAATCTTCAATTCTTTGTCCTTCAAACTTTACGCAATTAACAATTTCGAGTTATTTAGCTGATCAACCTTGGCGCGATCAGATTGCATCATTCTGTGAACTTTATAAAGTCCGCCGCGATGCGATGCTTGAATCACTAGAGCAATATTTCCCCGCTGAAGCAACGTGGACAAAACCCGGTGGTGGTTTCTATGTTTGGGTAAACCTGCCACCTGAAATTGATACTAAAGCGATGATGCCAAAAGCAATTGTGGCCAAGGTCGCCTATGTTCCAGGAAATGCTTTCTATGCTGATGGTTTTGGTTCTTGGTCGATGAGACTCTCTTATTGCCACCCAACCCCAGAGCGAATTCGTGAGGGTGTTAAAGCTTTAGGTGGAATTGTTAACGCTGAAATGGCTCGTCGCGGCTCAGCCTTAAAATAATTACTTACCCTCAATTAAATCAACAATCCTTTGTAAGTCTTCTCGTCCCGCATATTCAATAACAATTTTGCCCTTACCGCTTGTACCCTGAATACTTACGCGGGTATCTAAGTAATCGCTCAGCAACTCAGTTGCAGCAAGGGTTTCACCGCTAGCGCCTGATTTCTTGCTCTTTCCTTTATTTTTCTCTTTCTTTGGCGAGTGAATGGCCACCGCCTCTTCAGTTGCGCGAACACTCAACCCTTCAGCGACAATTCGATTCGCTAATTTTTCAATTTCGGCAGCATCGGTTATCCCAAGTAGTGCGCGCGCATGCCCAGCTGAAATTACGCCGGCTGCGACTTTTCGTTGCACGGTTGCAGGTAAATTTAATAAACGTATGGTGTTTGAAATCAGTGGACGTGATCGACCAAGCTTCAGCGCCAACTCATCGTGGGTGCAATTAAAATCTGTTAACAGTTGCGCGTAAGCCGCGCCTTCTTCAAGTGGGTTTAACTGGCTACGATGAATATTTTCAATTAGCGCCTCGCGCAATAATTCATTATCTGGAGTTTGTCGAATAATTACTGGAATCATCTTTAGTCCAGCTGCTTTTGCGGCCCGGAAGCGACGCTCTCCCATAATAAGTTCGTACTTACCTGGTGTTGTTTGACGCACAACCGGTGGCTGCAAAATTCCAATTTCTTTTATTGATGCAATTAATTCATTGAGTGCGGTTTCATCAAAGACCATGCGCGGTTGACGTGGGTTTGGTGAAATTGAATCAATTGAAACTTCATTCTGTTGTGCGACTTCATTCCCGTTCACTGTTAGTGAAGTTGGAATTAGTGAATCTAAATTTGTTCCGAGTCCACCGCGTTTTGCACTCATGCAATTTCTCCATCACGTTTGTAATTTATATTTACAACATTTGAATCAAATGCCAAATCATTC
>JBBQEE010000044.1:0-6876 GCA_038320375.1 Candidatus Nanopelagicales bacterium | reverse complement strand
CTATAAGGATGTCGTTGGCTTTGGTGCCACCAATGATGTATTTATAAAAGTTGGTTTAGAACTAGGTGAAGAAGTAATAGCTGGTGCGTTAAAAAAGGTTGGAATAGAAGCAGTTGAAGTAGATCTAATTATTTCAACTTCAGTTACTGGAATCGCGGTACCTGCCATTGATTCTCTCTTAATTCCTATATTAAATTTTCGCCCAGATATTAAACGTATTCCATCCTTTGGGTTGGGATGTATTGCTGGCGCTACCGGGATTGCTCGGATTCATGATTTTCTACTGGGAAATCCCAACGGAGTTGCAGTTCTGCTCTCGGTTGAGTTGTGTTCACTAACAGTTCAACGCGATGACCTATCGATGGCCAATATCGTGGCTAGCGGTCTTTTTGGTGATGGGGCGGCCGCAGTAATTATGGTTGGTAAAGAAAGAGCCGCAGCCCTAGGGATTGTTGGACCAAGAGTTTTGGATTCGCGCAGTCGTGTCTTTGAATCTAGTGCTGAATCAATTGGATGGGATATTAACGATACGGGCTTTCATATAGTGCTTTCGGCAGAAGTGCCCAAAATGGTTCAATCGCGTTTAAATGAAGATGTCACAAAGTTTCTGGACGACCATAATCTACAAAAGTCAGATATTGCTCATTGGATAGTTCATCCCGGCGGTCCTAAAGTAATTACTGCAGTGGCGCGATCCTTGGGAGTCTCTGATTCCCAATTAGATTTAACCTGGAAGTCGTTGGCAGCAAAGGGTAATTTATCGTCCTCCTCAATTTTGCATCTTTTACAAGATATATTTTATGATCACGGGCAGCCATCACCATTGGTTGGTGCATATGGATTAATGGTTTCAATGGGACCCGGATTTGCAACTGAATTAGTTCTGGTTAGGTGGTAATTCGATGACTTATACACAAGCATTTACAATTTTAATTCTAATTGTAGGAATTGAAAGAATTGTTGAACTTATAGTTTCAAAGCGTAATCTTGCATGGAGCAGAGCTAATGGTGGAATTGAATTTAGTTTCGGACACTATCCATTTATGGTCTTTCTGCATACTGGGCTTCTATTTGGTTCACTTGCAGAAATGTATATCTCAAAGACAAAATTGATACCAGAACTGGCATGGTCGATGTTTTTCTTGGCAGTCGCATCACAAATACTTCGTTGGTGGTGCGTGATAACACTTGGGAAACGTTGGAATACGAGAATTGTTTTAGTTCCAAATCTTCCTCGCATAACAACTGGGCCATATAAATATTTAAATCATCCAAATTATGTTGCAGTTGTTATTGAAGGATTTGCCTTACCTTTAGTTGGATTTTCATGGATCACCGCAATCGTATTCACCGCCTTAAATATCCCACTTCTCTATGTTCGTATTCGAGCAGAGAATCAAGCGTTAGCAACGCTGCCTAAGTCATGAAGGATTTATTAGTTGTTGGTGGTGGCCCTATCGGGCTAGCAACTGCGATTCATGCTCGATTGGCTGGGTTGGATGTTGTGATTATTGAACCTAGAGAGAACACAATTGATAAAGCTTGTGGTGAGGGACTTATGCCGGAGGCTATTAATTTACTAAATGAAATTGGTGTTTATCCAAGTGGGATAGATTTTTTCGGCATTAAATATTTGAATGGAAAACGTAGTATTTCGGCCCGTTTTTCAAGAGGTCGTGGCTTAGGCGTGCGTCGTACTGAGCTCTATGACGCGCTACATCACAGGGCAACGGAACTGGGCGTTCAATGGCATAAAGCCAAGGTCACTGAAGTAAACCAGCAAAGTGAGTGGATAGAGGCGGCAGGAATTAAAGGCAGATATTTAATTGCCGCAGATGGTCTTCACTCCTCAGTGCGAACGTATTTGGGGTTGCATGTTGAAAATACAAAGTCACGACGTTACGGCGCACGGCAACATTTTTATGTTGCACCTTGGTCTGACTTAGTAGATGTTTATTGGCTTGCAGGAGCGGAACTTTATGTGACACCTGTTAGCAAAGATGTTGTAGGAATAGCAGTATTAGGAACGCGCCCGCTAGATTTCAACGCCGCTATCGCAGCGGTTCCTGAAATCGCTGCACGTCTAGAAGGTGCAAAACCGGCAAGTGAATTAAAAGGTGCCGGTCCGCTTCGGCAAAAAACATCTGCCAGAACTAATGGAAGAGCGCTTTTAGTTGGCGATGCTTCAGGTTATGTTGATGCGTTGACAGGTGAAGGATTGCGCATCGGTTTGGCACAAGCTGTTGCAGCCGTTAAAGCTGTTGTTGATGAAGATCCAAAAAGTTATGAAAAGGAGTGGGTAAAAATTACTCGTTCTTATCGTGTGCTTACGAGCACCTTGGCTTGGGCTGCCGCTCATCCGCCAATTCGTAATTTAATAGTCCCATCTGCGCAAGCTCTACCGTGGGTATTTAAGAAAGTAGTAAATTCGCTGCAAAGTTAGTAATTCGCTAATTCGTGCAAAGTAAGAAAATCGTGTTGCGAGATGCACGCTAACGAGCGAGAATTCGGTCTTCATTTCACGCTTGATGATCTCGGTGCAAAGATGGGGAGATTTATGAGCCACCCCGATGTGCAGATTGTTTGGTTCAAACGCGACTTACGCGTTAATGATCATGCAGCTCTCACAGCAGCAGTGCAATCTGGGGCGCCAGTTCTTCCTCTCTACATTTTTGAACCAAGTCTGATTTCTCATCCGCACACGTCGCCACGGCATATTGAGTTAGTGCTCGATGGCCTGAATGATTTACGGCAATCTTTATCAGCACTCGATGCTCCGCTTGTAGTGCGAGTGGGCGAAGTGCTCGAGATTCTTGAGGAATTATCGAATCAGGTTGGAATTGAATCTATCCACTCTCACGAAGAGTTTGGTGTTGAGTTAACTTGGAAGCGTGATCGTGCAGTAGCTGCTTGGGCCCGCGCGCGTGGTGTGAAATATCGTGAGCATCGTCAGACAGGTACAGTGCGTGGACTCACCTCCCGTGATCATTGGAGTCGACAACGTGCAGCACTTTTTAATAAGCCACTACTACGCGTTCCTGTTGCTATTCGTTCAACATCAGTAAGTCCAGGACCGATGCCTACATTGCGGGAGCTTGGCCTAACGACTGAAAATATGGTTTATCGACAACGCGGTGGTGAGCGCGCTGCACGCGATGTGTTGCGTACATGGATTGATGAACGCATTGCCGGATATGAGCGTCATTTATCCAGCCCTGTTACCGGAGAGTCAGGTTGTTCACGGTTATCTGTGCATTTAGCCCTCGGTACAATAAGTGCTCGCGAAGTTCACGCCGAAGTTCAGTTACGCAAAAGTGAAACATCGGCACCGAAATTTTCACTCAAAGCTTTTGAAGGACGAGTTGCGTGGCGGGATCACTTTGCGCAAAAACTCGAAGATGCTCCACACATTGAATACCGTGCACTTCACCCAGCCTTCGATAACTTGCGGCCTACTAATGCAAACACCGAGATGCTCGAAGCGTTCACTCAGGGAAAAACTGGATACCCGATGGTTGATGCAGTAGTTAGATCATTAACTGCAACAGGTTGGACAACTTTCCGTATGAGGTCGATGATCACATCGTTCGCTTCATACGATCTTTGGTTGCCATGGCAGGAAACAGGTCGAGTACTTGCTCGCTGGTTTACAGATTATGACCCGGGGATTCATTGGCCACAGATCCAGATGCAGTCAGGGGTGACGGGTATGAACACTCTGCGAATTTATGACCCGATAAAGCAGCAATCTGATCACGATCCAACTGGTGAGTTTGTGCGCAAATGGGTTCCAGAGTTACGGGATGTGCCACTTTCCGTGCTCTCAATTCCTTGGTTTGTGCCAAGTGAATTGCGACAAAACTATCCAGAGCCGATCGTGGATCATGCTGCTGCGGTTGCTCAAGCTAAGCGAAAAATTAGCGCAGTACGGGAGCAAATAAAAGGTGATGGATCAACTCGGGCACTTCTCGAGCGTCACGGTTCACGTCGCAGATCACCAGCATCTCACCGTCGATGATTTTAAACAGTTATTCCAAAGATTAAGTACAAACAGCTCCAAAAGTTGCTGAGCCAACTAGCTTTGAATATTTAGCGAGAACACCTTTTGTGTATCTTGGTGGAAGTGCCACAAAATCATTTCGCCTATTAGTTAATTCGGATTCACTTACATGAAGTTCAAGCGTTCCTTCGGGGATATTAATTGAAATTTCATCACCATCTTTTACTAATCCGATAGTGCCACCCAGCGCCGCTTCAGGTGAAATATGTCCAACACATAACCCAGTTGTTCCACCTGAGAATCTTCCATCAGTAACTAATAAAACATCTTTTCCGAGCCCTGCTCCCTTAAGCGCACTCGTAATCATCAGCATCTCGCGCATTCCGGGGCCACCTCTAGGACCCTCGTATACAATAACTATTACATCGCCTTTTTGAATTGTGCCATTTGTTAGTGCAGCCATTGCAGATTCTTCGCGATTGAATACTCTCGCCTTACCTTTAAAAGTTTCTATTTCCACGCCAGCATTTTTTACGACTGCCCCTTCAGGTGCGAGCGTTCCAGTCAGAATTGTGATTCCACCATTTTTTCCAAATGGTACTTCTGCTGAATAAATAACTTTTCCATCGGCCGCTGGAGGATTAATATCAGCAAGGTTTTCTGCGACTGTTTTACCGGTTACGGTCATGCAATCACCGTGGAGCAAGCCTTGATCCAGAAGTATCTTCATGACGGCAGGAACACCACCGACTTTATCTAAATCAAACATTACATATTCACCAAAAGGTTTTAAGTCTGCCAGAAGCGGAACCTTGGCACCGATTCGTTTGAAATCTGCAAGCGAGAGATCTATTCCGAGCTCGTGTGCGATCGCAGGAAGGTGTAGAACTGCATTTGTAGATCCGCCAAGTGCCATGGTGACAGTGATGGCATTCTCTAAAGACTTCTTCGTAATTATGTCACTGGTTGTAATTCCTAATCGCAAAAGATTAATTACAGTCTTACCCGCCAATTTGCTTAAATCTTCGCGGCGATGATCGACTGCAGAGGGAGATGACGAGCCCGGAAGTGACATACCCATAGCCTCTGATGCACTCGCCATAGTGTTTGCCGTATACATTCCGCCACACGTTCCAGCGCTGGGGCAAGCTGCTTTTTCGATCCGATAAAGATCTTCATCGGACATAAGTCCGCGCGCATTTGCACCAACGGCTTCAAATGAAGTCACAATATTGACTTTAATTTCCGTGCCATCTTCAAGTCTTGTTTTTCCAGGGAGCAAAGAACCCGCATACATAAGCACACTTGGTACATCGATTCGCGCTGCCGCCATAAGCATTGCAGGGATACTTTTGTCGCAACCGGCAAGTGTGACAATTGCATCAAGGCGTTCCGCTTGCATAACAGTTTCAACTGAATCTGCAATTTCACTGTAGTACCCTAATTCCAACCCAATCCATTGTGAAGAGTGTGAATTTATGACATATACAACGCTGATATCAACGTCAGATTTAGCGAATAATTTAGATAATGAAGACTTCATAATTTTTGATGTTCGCTTTTCCTTAGATGATGAACTTTTGGGAAATATCGCATATAAGGAATCACATATTCCTGGCGCTATTTATGCAGATTTAGCCACGGATCTTTCTGGTGAGATTATTTCGGGAGTAACTGGCCGACGACCTTTTCCAACGGTCGAATCATTTACAAAAACCCTTTCTAATTGGGGAATTACCCAAGAAACTCAAGTGATTTGTTATGACGCAGAATCTGGACTGATGGCAGCATCCCGGCTATGGCTAATGTTTCGTTGGTTAGGCCATGACAAGGTTGCAGTTCTAGATGGCGGTTTGAAAGCTTGGCAAAGTGAGAAATTACCCATGGATCAGACAATTAAAAATATTACTCCAACGATTTTTATTCCTAAAGTTCGTGAAGAGTTATTTGTCGATGCCAACTTTGTAGATAAAGTCCGAAATAATTCTGATTATTGCGTCTTTGACTCAAGGGGAGCTGAGGGTTATCACGGCGGCGGAAAATACTACGATCCAGTTCGTGGCCATATCGCAGGTGCAGGTCTAGCTGATCGTGCGGAGATAACTGGCGCAGACGGCTTATTTAGAAGCAAGGAAGAATTGAAGAAACATTTTGAAAAATTAGTTGGTGATGTACCTTCTAGCAATTCAATTTTTTATTGTGGCTCAGGTGTTACGGCAGCCCAGAACGTACTTGCAATGAAACATGCTGGTTTGGGTGATTCAAAGATGTATATCGGTTCGTGGAGTGAGTGGATCACGGATCCGCAGCGGGAGATTGCGCTGTGACAGAAAAGAAATTCAGGTTTGCGCTAATTGGTTGTGGATTTTTTGCACAAAACCACTTAAGCGCTTGGAGCCAGCATCCCGACGTTGAATTGGTTGCTACCTGTGACGTTGATTTTGAAAAAGCTAAGGCAGCAGCAGCCAAATTTGGAGGAACCGCCTATTCGAGCGCAACCGAACTCTTTGCAAATGAGAAATTAGATTTTGTAGATATTGCAACCACGCCTCCGACTCATAGAATAATGGTCGAAATGGCTGCAGCAAATGGTGTTGCTGCAATCTGCCAAAAGCCACTTGCCTGGGAAATGAATGACGCTAAAGCAATGGTGTCTGCTATGGAAGCAAAGAACCTGCCATTTATGGTGCATGAAAATTTTCGCTTCCAAACTCCTATGCGCAAAATTAAGGAAATAATCGAGAGTGGGGCTATTGGTAAGCCCTTCTTTGGGCGTATCTCTTTCCGTACTGCACACGATGTTTATTCAGCCCAGTCTTGGCTTGTTGAAAGTGAACGCATGATTATTGTGGATGTTGCCGTTCACCTATTTGACC
>JBBQEE010000043.1:0-6885 GCA_038320375.1 Candidatus Nanopelagicales bacterium | reverse complement strand
TTTGTTCGTCCAGACATCATGACCGTTTGTTTAGGTCAAGCAGCATCAGCTGCGGCAGTGATCTTGGCGGCGGGTGCACCGGGAAAGCGTTATGCCCTTGAGCATTCACGTATCTTGATTCACCAACCTTCATCAGAGGGTGGCGGACAGGCATCGGATATTGAAATCCAAGCAAAAGAAATCATGCGAATTCGTTTGCTGCAAGAAGAATTGATCTCACGTCACACAAAGCGCACAATTGAAGAAGTAACTGCCGATGTGGAACGCGACAAGATTCTGACAGCTGCGGAAGCAGTTGAATACGGTCTAATCGATCAGATTCTTGCTAGCCGTAAGGCAAAGCCAACTCACTAACGCTGACTGCGGGTTAGAAGTTCACTTCAATGTTGAAGAAATATTTTGAACTCGGCGCACTCTTTTCGTATCACGCATTTAGAAATCTTTGGATTTCAACAATATTTACAGTGATCGCGATTTCAGCTTTTCCAATTGCACTTGCCATCGAGATTCTTGATTCAGGTGGAAGTGCAACAACTCTTGGTTTAATTCTTGGAATTCGAGTTTTAACAGGAGTTGTCTTTTCGCCTGTTGGGGGAGTTTGGGCAGATCGATTGCCACGAAAAACAATTCTGATTGTCTCTGATGGTTTTCGCGGAGTACTCGGCACAACAGTTATCTTCTTTAATCCAGATTCAATGTCGATCTGGATCTTGGCAGTAATTGTTGGTTTCATGGGAATCTCTGATGGATTCGGCGCCCCAGCATCGCAAGCGATTATTCCCAGTATTTTGCCTGAGCATCTTTGGCCCTCTGGAAACGTTGTTAGAAATTTAGCAATTAAAGGTTCGACCATTGCTGGTCCCGGAATAGCGGGAGTAATCGTCGGAACAGTTGGCACTCATGCAACCTTTATCGCCTGTTCGGTCTTCTTTTTATTAGGTGCGGCGCTCCTATTTAGAATCGATGAAGGCAAGAAACTAGATGATGCTCCAGCGGGAAATAAATTTTTCCATGACCTTAAAGAGGGCTTTAAAGTAGTTTGGGAAGTTAAGTGGATCACTGCGATGATCATTATGGCTTCAATTCAATTACTACTAGTTGTGGCAACAGAGACGGTGATGCTGCCGGTTATTACAAAACGAGAATTTGATACCTCGTCCGTTTTTGCAGTTTCTGTGGCGCTCTTTAGTTTAGGCGGCGCTATATCTGCAATTATTTGTTTGAAGCTAAAGATAAAAAATCGTGGAACAGTTGCAGTAGTTGTGTGGGGGTTATTTATATTTGCCCCTTTAGTTCTGGCATTCCCAAGTTCAAAAGAAATTGTTTTTATTGCTTACTTCTTGGCCGGACTTTCAATCGGACCGTGGGAAGCGTTCTGGTCGTTGGCGGTTCAGCAAGAAGTTGAACCCGAAATGCAGGCGCGTGTTTTCAGTATTGATTACATGGGAACGGTTGGATTGCTGCCTTTGGGGCTGGCACTTGCTGGACCGGCTGCTGCGCTATTCGGTGAGAAAGAATTCCTGATTGGCGTATCGGTTTTCCATTTATTGATCTGCGCCGTAACCCTTCTCGTGCCGGGTGTGCGTGAGATGCGCAGCCCTGGCAAAAGTAATTACTCGCAGAGCGAACAGAAAAAGTAACTTTTCGCCCTACTTGATTTACCGCGAGAAACTATTCTTTACCTATGGCTCGAATCGGCGAAACTAGCGACCTGCTGAAATGTTCCTTCTGCGGTAAGACGCAGAAGCAGGTAAAGAAACTAATAGCTGGTCCTGGCGTTTACATTTGTGATGAATGTATCGAACTCTGTAACGAGATTATTGTTGAAGAACTTGCTGAAGCGACAACGCTCGGGCTTACCGAACTTCCTAAGCCACAAGTTATTTTTGAATTCATGGATCAATATGTCATTGGTCAAGATCGTGCTAAGAAATCTCTAGCAGTTGCGGTTTATAACCATTACAAGCGAGTTCAGTCGGGTCAAGATAAAAATGAAGACAGTATTGAATTAGCGAAATCAAATATTTTATTACTAGGACCAACTGGTTGCGGAAAGACGTTGATGGCTCAAACTTTAGCGCGCATGCTAAATGTTCCATTTGCCATCGCCGATGCCACCGCCTTAACTGAGGCTGGTTATGTTGGAGAAGATGTTGAAAACATTTTGTTGAAGCTTTTGCAGGCAGCAGATTACGATGTCAAGAAAGCCGAAACCGGAATTATTTATATTGACGAAATCGACAAGGTTGCCCGAAAGTCCGAAAACCCTTCAATCACTCGCGATGTTTCTGGTGAAGGTGTTCAGCAGGCGCTTTTAAAAATCTTAGAAGGAACCGTTGCCTCGGTACCACCACAAGGTGGTCGCAAGCATCCTCACCAAGAGTTCATTCAATTAGATACAACGAATGTTCTATTTATTGTTGGTGGAGCATTCGCTGGCTTAGATAAAATTATTGAAGCTCGCAGCGGAAAAGCTGGCGTTGGTTTTAATGCAACGTTGCAGGATGCGGCGAAGAAAAACCGCAGAGATATCTTCGCGGATGTAATGCCTGAGGATTTAATTAAGTTTGGAATGATTCCTGAATTCATTGGTCGTCTGCCAGTTCTGACAAGTGTTGAGAATTTAGATAAGCCAGCTTTGATGCAGATTTTGACAGAGCCAAAGAATGCTTTAGTTAAGCAATACCAAAGATTATTTTCGCTAGATGACGTTGAACTCGAATTCGATGCAGAGGCACTTGATGGGATCGCCGAACTTGCTCTAGAACGCGGAACAGGTGCTCGAGGACTTCGCGCGATTATGGAATCGGTTCTGCTAACTGTGATGTACGACGTACCAAGTCGCACTGATGTTGCAAAGGTAATAATCACCAAAGAGTGCATCAACGAAAACGCGGCTCCGACCGTGGTCGAACGCACGGGCGATATTCCAAAGCGCGCCATTCGTCGCGAAAAAGGTACAGAGGAGAAGAGCGCGTAATCTAGACTGCGCTCTATGTCTTCCGCTTCCTCCAGTTTGCCTACTAGCCCTGGACTTGCATCGACCTTTAATCCGGCCGATATTGAGTCAGCGCTTTATCAAAAATGGTTGAAAGCTGACTACTTCACCGCTGATGCTGCTTCAACTAAAGAAGCGTTCACAATGGTCTTGCCTCCACCTAATGTGACTGGTGTTCTGCATATCGGACACGCTCTCGATCAGACTTTGCAAGATTGTTTAGCGCGAATGAAACGTATGAAAGGTTTCGAAGTTCTCTGGTTGCCCGGAATGGATCACGCTGGAATTGCAACTCAGAACGTAGTTGAAAAACAATTGGGAGCGCAGGGAATCTCGCGTCATGATCTCGGACGAGAAGCATTCGTTAAAAAAGTTTGGGATTGGAAAGCTGAATCAGGCGGAGCAATTCTTGATCAGATGAAGCGCCTAGGAGTTAGCGTCGATTGGTCGCGCGAGCGTTTCACTATGGATGAAGGCATGTCAAAAGCTGTGCTCTCGCTCTTTAAGAAAATGTATGACGAAGGACTTATTTATCGAGCTGAGCGAATTATCAATTGGTGTCCACGTTGTTTAACTGCGCTATCGGATATCGAAGTTGATCACCAAGATGACGCAGGCGAATTTGTTCAAATTAAATATGGTGAGGGTGAGCAATCAATCGTAATTGCTACAACGCGTCCCGAGACAATGTTGGGCGATGGCGCCGTTGCAGTTCATCCAGGTGATCCGAGATATAAACATTTAATTGGCACCAAAGTTTTGCTGCCGCTAGTTAACCGAATGATTCCAATTATCGCCGATGAATTAGTGGAACAAGATTTCGGAACAGGTGCTGTAAAAGTCACTGCTGCCCACGATCCAAATGACTTTGAAATGGCAATGCGCCACAACATCCCATTCGTTGTAATTATGAATGAACATGGCGTTATGGATGGCACAGGTACCGAATTTGATGGCATGGATCGGTTCGCTGCACGTGTGGCAGTTGTTGCTAAGTTAAAAGAGATGGGACGCGTTGTTTCAGAGAAGCGCCCATACATTCACGCGGTAGGACATTGTTCTCGTTGCGATACAACGGTGGAACCAAGACTTTCCAAGCAGTGGTTTGTAAAAGTTGCGCCACTTGCTAAATCATCGGCGGATGCAGTTCGTAGCGGTGAAGTAAAAATTGAACCAGAAGCGCTAGAACCTAGATATTTTGAATGGATAGATAACATGCACGACTGGTGCATTTCCCGTCAGTTGTGGTGGGGACATCGGATTCCAGTTTGGTATGGGCCAAATGAAGAAGTAAAAGTAATTGGTCCTGATGAAATCGCACCGGATGGATGGGTGCAAGACCCGGATGTTTTAGATACTTGGTTCTCATCAGGTCAATGGGCATTTTCGACTTTTGGTTGGCCCGAAAAAACTGCTGACTTGGCAAAGTTTTATCCAACTAGCATTCTCGTAACTGGTTATGACATTTTATTCTTCTGGGTTGTTCGCATGATGATGATGTCAACTTTTGCAATGGCTGGCGTTGCACCATTTAAAACTATTATGTTGCACGGACTTGTTCGTGATCAATTTGGTAAAAAGATGTCAAAGAGTCGCGGCAATGTTATTGATCCAATTGAATTCATGGATAAATACGGCGCTGATGCCCTTCGCTTTACCTTGGCACGCGGAGCAAACCCCGGAACCGATCAAGCGTTAGCAGAAGATTGGATCGGCGGTTCTCGCAACTTTGCTACCAAACTTTGGAACGCAATGCGCTTTGCCATGATGAATGGTGCAAATGTCACCGGACCACTTCCTGAAATATCTTCACTAAACGCGATTGACCGCTGGATCCTTTCGCGCTTGAGCAAAACCCTGCGCGACGTTGAGTCATTATTGGAAAAGTATGAGTTTGCTCGTGCTTGCGAAATTCTCTACCACTTTGCTTGGGATGATCTCTGTGACTGGTATCTAGAATTATCTAAAGAAGCATTTGCTTCAAATGATAAAGCTGCTTCGCAGCGAGTGCTAGGTCATGTACTTGACCAACTTATGCGCGCACTTCACCCGGTAATGCCATTTATTACTGAAGAACTCTGGTGCACCTTTACTGGGGGAGAGTCACTGGTAAATGCGCAGTGGCCAACTTCAAATACTACTCACATTGATAAGAGCGCCGAAAAACTAATTACCGCACTTCAAGAAATTGTTACTGAAGTGCGTCGCTTCCGTAATGATCAAGGAATTAAGCCTTCTCAAAAAGTTCCTGGTAGATTTACAGGCGCTGCCGATATTTTGGCTTACTCAAGTGCGCTCCGCTTCTTATTGAAGTTAGAAGATAAAGAATTCACACCAACGGCCTCACTCGAAATAGCTGGAATCAAACTTGATTTAGATTTAACGGGCTCGATTGATGTTGTGGCAGAACGCTCGCGATTAGAAAAAGATTTAGTTGCAGCCAAAAAAGATATGCAAACAGCGGAAGTTAAATTAGATAACGCTAGTTTTATGGCTAAGGCGCCTGCTCAAGTTGTAGTCGAAATTAAAGAACGTCTCGCTAAAACTACTGCCGATATTGAACGCCTGACTTCGGCACTCGCTACTCTCAAATAATTATGACTATCACAAACTCGGATGATCAAGCCCGAATCGACGCTATTGAAAAAGCGTTATTGGCTCGCTGGCCCGAGAATCGGATTGCTCCAACACTCGAACGAATTTCAGCGCTAGTTGATATTTTAGGTTCACCTCAGCTCACTTATCCAACAATTCATGTTGGTGGTACCAACGGTAAAACCACAACTTCGCGGATGATCGATTCTTTACTTTTTGAAATGGGTTTACGCACGGGGCGATTTACTAGTCCGCACTTAGAAAGTTATTTAGAGCGAATTTCAATTAATGGCCAGCCTATTGACGCTAAAGAAATGATCTTTTCATTTAATGATGTGAGTCCATACTTTGATTTGATGGATAGTAAATTCGAAAATCCAATCTCATTCTTTGAGGCAATGACCGCACTTGCTTTTGCAGCATTTGCCGAACACCCAATTGATGTTGGTGTTATCGAAGTGGGCATGGGCGGAGAATGGGACGCCACTAATGTCGTTGACGCTGACATTTCAGTAATTATGCCAATCGGTTTAGATCACACTGAATACTTAGGAAATACGATTACTGAAATTGCAAAAACTAAAGCAGGCATTATCAAGGAGCAGGGGTTTGTGGTTCTGGCACAGCAAGAGCCTGAAGCAGCTGTTGAACTATTGCGCCGAGCAGCTGAAGTCGGTGCTGATGTGGCTCGCGAAGGTTTGGAATATTCGATCGATTCGCGTGCCATAGCCGTTGGTGGCCAGCTAATTTCTGTAACCGGGCTGCGTGGTCACTATGACGATATTTTCTTGCCACTTCACGGTAAGCACCAAGCATCTAACGCTGCTGCTGCGCTGATCGCGGTTGAAGCATTTTTTGGAGAACAAGATCTTGATATCGATTCGGTTCGGGCCGGCTTTGCCAATGTAACTTCGCCGGGACGTTGTGAAATCATCCAACGTGATCCATCAATTATTTTGGATGCAGCCCATAATCCACATGGCGCAAAGGCGCTTGCTGAAACCATTGCAAACGAATTTACCTTTGATGAGATTACTGGCGTCGTAGCCGTAATGGCGGATAAAGATGCCTTAGGAATTCTGCAGGTTCTAGAACCCGTGATGAATCAAATAATTGTCACAACTAATTCTTCACCACGCGCGATGAGCGTTTCTGATTTAACGATTCTGGCAACTCAGGTTTTCGGTGCCGACCGCGTCTTTGCTGAAAATACTTTGGAAGAAGCGATTACTCGCGCAAAAGCAGATGCGGTAAGACCGCTTAGCGATGAATCGCTCGCTATTTTAATAACT
>JBBQEE010000042.1:0-6894 GCA_038320375.1 Candidatus Nanopelagicales bacterium | reverse complement strand
GATTCCATTCTTCATTAACGTTTGGATTACCCGTAAGTCACCACTAGTTAATTGCGATGATCCTTGGGGTTATGGCTCATCTCTTGAGTGGGCTACATCTTGCCCACCACCTCGCCATAACTTCCTGTCTATGCCGAGAATTCGTTCAGAGCGACCTGCGTTTGATCTACATCATCCGCACATTAAGACTGAAGGTCATCGATGAAAACCAATTGGCAGCTCTTCGTAGGGCTTAGCGTCTTCTATGTAGTTGTGTCGGTGATCTACTGGTACATCGGTGGTGAACCGGTAGGAATCACCGGAATGCTCTTAGCCGCCGGCCTTGCAGGCATGGTTGGTTTTTATATTTGGTTTACCCAGAAGCGAATCGGTCAGGTTCTGCCGGAAGACCGATTAAATGGTGAGATCGCCGATGGCGCTGGCGAGATGGGTTTCTACAGTCCGCACTCATGGTGGCCACTGCCAGTAGCTCTAAGTGCGATGGCGCTGGGGCTCTCACTGATTATCGGTTGGTGGCTCACTTTGATTTCACTCGGTGCGTTAGTAATTAGCATTATCGGCTTCGTAACCGAATACGAAAAGCCAATCATCAATCAAACGGCTCACTAAGGAATTCTCGGATGGTTGAACGGGCAGAAATTTTGCCAATTAGAGTTAAAAACGAAGCAGCAGCTCGAATAGTAATAGCTGCGCCAGCGGATAAAATATTTGATCTTCTAGCTGATCCAAGATCTCATGGTCTCTTTGATGGATCGGGAACAGTTAAAGGAAACTTATCTGGACCAGTTCGTTTATACCGGGGAGCCAAATTTCATGGTTAGCAACCAAATGGCTCGGCATTACAGGCGCTCTAGAGCACAATCCGAAGTGGATGGCTCAGAGTTTGGTGAAATTAAAAGCTCTCTGCGAAGGTAGTATCGTTTAGAAAATGAAAGCCGTTCTTCTCACCGGAGTAAATGAAATATCTATCCAGGAGATTCCGATCCCAACCCCGGGTTTGAATGAAATTGTAATTAAGATGCTGGCGTGTGGGATTTGCGGAACTGATCGACACATTCTAAAAGGTGAATACGAATCCGCCAAGCCACTTGTGATGGGTCATGAATTTGGCGGAGAAATTATTTCACTCGGAGATTTCAGTGGCCCAGGTCCAGCTATGTCCATCGGTGATGTTGTTTCAGTAGATCCAAATATTATTTGCGGTCGTTGTTTCCATTGCCTTAACCATGAGAACAAATCGACCTCACATTGTGAAAATTTAATTGCTTTAGGAGTCACTATTAATGGCGGATTTGCCCAGCACGTATTACTGCCTCGCTCGCAGGCTTATGTAGTTCCCAAGAATATCAATCCGCTTTATCTAGCATTTGTTGAGCCTCTCGCTTGTTGTATTCACGGCATGGATTTAGCAGAGATAAAAGGAGGAGAACGAGTCTGCATTCTCGGTGGGGGAGCTATGGGAATGCTTATGGTTCAACTAGCCAAACTTGCTGGTGCTAGTGAAATAATTTTAGTTACCAGACAAGAGGCGCGTAGACAGATAGCTCTAGCAACTGGTGCGACACGTACCATTGACCCAACCACTACAAACTTGCGAGAAATTTTGAATGATGTGGATGTTACTTTTGAATGTGCAGGTGTGCCAGAAACTTTTCAGCAGTCACTGGAAATTACGCGGGTTGGTGGCACCGTAATTATCTTGGGAATCTATCCATCAGACCAGACCCTTCCTATTAACCTCTACAAGTTAGTCACAAAAGGTTTAAAAGTGTTGGGCTCGTTTATCAATGCATTTACTCAGGCTCGTGCGGCTGATTTAATATCTAGTGGGAAGCTAAATTTGGATCCGCTAATTTCTAAAGTAATTAAACTTGAAGAAGTTAATCAGGTGCTTATGCAAGCACCTGGAAATGGTGATATCAAATATATTGTGGTTGGAGAATAATGAGTGACAAAGTATTGAGTAGTCCTAATATTTTAGAGCGATTCTCTCTAAAGGGTAGAACAGCATTGGTCACAGGTGGCGGTCGTGGAATAGGTCGAGCGTTTGCTCACGCACTGGCCGATGCAGGTGCTGACGTTGCCATCGTAGATTTAGATTTAGACAGCGCAAACGAGGTATTAGAAGAGATAAAGAAAAGATCTCCAAATGTTCGAAGCATTGCCCTTGCAGTTGATGTCACCGATGAAGACCAAGTTACAAAAATGGTTAGTGATGTCATATCTCACTTCGGGGATCTCACCATCGCATGTAATAACGCGGGTATTGGGCAATGGATTGATTCAATAGATATGCCCTACAGTGATTTTCAGAAGATGATGCGCATTAATCTTGACTCGGTCTGGTTATGCGCCCAAGCAGAAGCTCGCCATATGTTGGCGAAGGGATATGGCAAGATAATCAATACTGCATCCCTTTCGGCGCACATAGTAAATAAACCCCAAAATCAAGCTCACTACAACATCTCTAAATCGGCAGTCGTATCATTGACTCGAAGTCTCGGTGCCGAATGGGCAGACCGCGGCGTTCGAGTTAACTGCATCTCACCGGGTTACACCCGGACTGCATTAGTAGAGAATTTACTGGATACTCCAATCGGACAAACCATGTGGCCAACATGGAAAGAAAACACTCCACTTGCAGCTATGGCAGAAGTGACGGACTTACAAGGTGCGATTGTTTATCTAGCCGCAAGTGTTTCAGATTTTATGACGGGTGCCGACCTTTTGATTGATGGTGGTTACACCACCTGGTGAATTTCCCATGCGATGAGGTGATTAAGAGTTAGCGGAAAAATTAAAGGCCACAACTGGAATCAATTACTAAAACCAGTCGTGACCTTCAATTTATTAATTAGTGGTGCTCGATCTCTTTCAGATCTGCCGCAGTAGCCTTTGGAATCGAAACTGCATGAGCCTTGCTCATGCGCGCGCGAAGTTTATTCTTTAAAACACCTGGTCGACGAACACCACTGGCATCGTTCTCTTCTAAAGCTAGAGCTGGTTGTTGCTCATGTTGGGTAAGTATCCAAGCCTTCTCAGGTGAAATTGGCTCGTGAACTTCAACAAATTCACCATGCGGCATCATTACAAGACGACCGGTTTCGCGACCATGAAGCACTAATTCACGATCAGCCCGCTGTAGAGATAGACACAAGCGCTTGGTGATTACGAATGCGATCGGTGGAAGAATAAAGATCGAGATACGCGAGAACCACATTATCTGGTTGATTGTTAGATCAAATGTTGTCGCAAAAATGTCGTTACCACCGTTGATCAAGGCGATAATCATGAAGGTAAGTGACATAACGCCTAACGCTGTGCGGTTTGGAGCATTTCGTGGGCGATCAAGTAGGTGATGCTCACGTTTATCTCCAGTTATCCAACTTTCGATAAATGGATAGAGCGCCATTCCGGTAAATAAAATTCCAGGAATGATGAGCCCCGGCAGAAGAATGTTCCATGAAATTGTGTAACCAAAGAAAATAGTTTCAATTGGGGGAGCCATACGTACTAGGCCATCGAGCCATCCCATATACCAATCGGGTTGAGAGCCAGCCGAGACTTGTGCCGGCGTATAAGGACCATAAAGCCAAATTGGGTTAATGGATGCGACCGCACCTAGAAATGCAGTTACACCGAAGACGATAAAGAAGAACCCTCCAGCTTTAGCCATATAGACAGGAAGCAACGGATATCCAACAACGTTCTTCTCAGTTCTACCCGGACCAGGGTATTGAGTGTGCTTCTGGTACCAAACCAACATTAAGTGAACGGTAATTAAGGCTAAGAAAATTCCAGGCAGAATCAATACGTGAACAATATAAATTCGGGGGATAAACGCCTCGCCAGGGAATGCTCCGCCAAAAGCAAAGAATGAAATGTAAGAGCCAACAACCGGGATAGCTTGCATAATTGCTTCAGCGATTCTGATTCCAGTTCCAGAGAGCAGATCATCTGGAAGTGAGTAACCCAAGAAACCTTCAACAATTCCTAGTGTTAATAATCCGATACCAATGATCCAGTTGAATTCACGGGGCTTGCGGAAAGCTCCCGTGAAGTAAACGCGCATTAAGTGAACAACGATTGCGGCCATGAAAATAAGTGCCGACCAGTGATGGATCTGGCGCATTAATAATCCGCCACGAACTTCGAATGAAATATCCAGAGAAGAGGCGTAAGCGGCGGACATATGAATGCCCTGAAGCGGAGCGTATGTGCCATCGTAAATGACTTCACGTTGTGAAGGGTCGAACCAAAATGTTAAAAATGTTCCTGAGAGCAAAAGAATTACAAATGAGTAAAGAGCAATTTCACCAAGCAAGAATGACCAGTGGTCAGGAAAGACCTTGTTGAGGTTCTTCTTCATCCATGCTGCGGCACCCGTGCGCTCATCAACATAGTTAGCGACACTGCCTGCAATTCGTTCACGTGCTGTCATTTTAAGCGCCCCCAGAAACTAGGTCCGATTGGTTCGGTGAATGGACTTTGTGCGACTAAGTATCCCTCGGAATCTACTGTTACCGCGAGTTGAGGCAAGGGGCGAGCAGCGGGCCCGAAGATAACTTTTGCCGCGCGAGTCACATCGAATGTGGACTGATGGCATGGGCAGAGCAAGTGCTTAGTCTGTTGCTCATAAAGAGCGACCGCGCAACCCATGTGTGAACAAATCTTAGAGAAGGCAATGATTCCCTCATGCGTCCATGAAAGACGTTCGGCGTTGAGATTGAATTCCTCTGGTCGCAAACGGATTAATAAAACCGCATCTCTGGCGATATTGGGAAGTGTGCGTTTTTCACCCTTTGCCAATTCTGGCAAAGTTTGAGCTACGGCACCGACTTCTAAATCACTTGCCTTAATTGGACGATCGCCCGGATCTGTAACAAGGCGTGTGCCTGCTTTCCATGATGTTTTAGAAAGCGAATCACCAGGAGTTGGACCTAGATCGCGGAGAAGAACAAGTGGAGATAATCCGGCAAGTCCTAGCGATAATCCGAGGGAGCGCTTAATTAAAGAACGGCGACCAAGCCCCGCTGCAGCCGCTCCTTCTTTTGCGGTCTTTACGAACTCGGCACGATCTTCATCAGGTGAGCGAAATTCATGACGTTGAATTACGACTTCTTCATCTGGCATCAAAGTTTTAGCCCAATGAATTGCGCCCATTCCGATGAAGAAAACAGAGGCTGCTAGGCCAAGTCCTAGGAAGAGTTGGTGCGCATTAGTACTTCCAAGAACGGGGAAGAAAATAAATACATCTTGAGGGATAAAGAAATATGCACCAATTAAAGTAATTGTTCCGAGAGATGAAAGTGTAAATAGTGTTGCAACTTGTCGCTCTGCTTTTCGGGCAGCGATTGGATCTGTATCTGCTCGCCTGAGAACATGCTCAGGAAGTCCAGGATCTTTTATCGCATCGATTTCCTTAGACATTTACTGTTATCTCGCCTTCATCGCTAACCAGACTGCAACTCCAACTAAGAGTCCAAGGCCGAGTGTCCAAACTAAAAGTCCTTCAGTAACTGGACCTACTCGACCCAGCGATGCTCCACCGAGTGCGGGTTCAACTTCTACCGCCTTAATCCACTTGATCACGGATAGCTTTTCTTCAGGAGTTAGAGTTTTATCAGAAAAGACTGGCATCGATTGCGGGCCAGTAGTCATTGCTTCCGATATATGTTTAGGCAAAACTCCCATCAAGGTAGGCGCATACTTTCCTTGCGTTAGAGCCCCACCTTGACCAGCAAAGTTATGGCACATTGCGCAGTTAGTTCGGAAAAGTTCTCCGCCTTCTGCAACTGAACCATCTCGTTCATAATTTAGTTGCTCTTCACCAGGTATCTCTGGTCCAATTGCTAAAGAAGCTACGTAAGCGGCAAGAGCTTCAACTTCTTTTTCAGTGTACAAAGGTGTCTTTCGCATAGCTTGCGCACTCATATCCGCAAGTGGCATACGGCCAGTTCCGACTTGGAAATCCACGGATGCTGCGCCAACTCCGATTAGAGATGGAGCGACTCCTCCACCTTCTAGATTAATTCCATGACATGAAGAGCATCCTCTATTAAAGATTTGTTCGCCCTCTTTGATCAAGGCCGAGCGCTCGGCAGCAGAGATTGGATTACTTGTTGCCGCACCCGCGACTGAGAAAGTTGTTCCTATACCGAGCAACGCGAATATGAGTAGTAGCGGGGCTACGGCGCGATGTCTACGAAAACGCGAAAGGTGCTTCAAAGTGTTTCTCCTCTTTCTATTAGGTTTCCCATTAGATCCCTGGTTACTTTTTCATTTGATTAAATAGATTGCAGCAAAGAGAGCGATCCAAACCACGTCAACGAAGTGCCAGTAGTAAGACACGACGATTGCGGTTGTCGCTTGGTTATGTGTAAATCGACGAGCTTTCGAGACGCGTACCAACACAATAAGGAAAGCGATAAGTCCGCCAGTTACGTGTAATCCGTGGAAGCCAGTGGCTAGATAGAAAATCGATGTGTAAGCGTTAGTAGATAGCGCAAGGCCTTCGGAGGTAAGCACTGCATATTCATAGATTTGCCCAGAGATAAAGAAGGCGCCCATTAAGAAAGTTAGCGCAAACCATTCACGCATTCCCCAAGACTTAACGTTAAAAATAGATCCAGTGCGCTTTGCCTGAAAACGCTCTGCGGCAAAAACACCAAACTGACATGTTACAGATGAGAGAACTAAAATTGTGGTGTTAAAAGCAGCAAATGGAACACTTAGAAAAGAATTAGATTCCTGCCAAATTTCAGGACCTTGCACAGCGCGGGTGGTGAAGTACATTGCAAAGAGCGCGGCGAAAAACATCAATTCGCTAGAGAGCCAAACGATTGTTCCGACCGCGACCATATTGGGGCGATTTAACTTATGGTTTGCCACTAT
>JBBQEE010000041.1:0-7183 GCA_038320375.1 Candidatus Nanopelagicales bacterium | reverse complement strand
TGTATGTAACGGAAATTAGTGGGGGAGCGCTTTCAAGTGAGAGAGCCGAAGAGGTTGTGGCTCGGCTATCTGCAGCGCTGAAGTAGTATTACATTCTTATGTTTAATTCACTTTCCTCAAAATTCGGTGACGTATTTTCTAGTCTCCGCTCACGGGGCAAAATATCAACTTCTGATATCGAGGCCACGTGTTCTGAAGTTCGCACCGCGCTCCTTGAATCAGATGTAGCGCTCTCAGTTGTTGAAAATTTCGTGGAGAAAGTCCGCGCAAAATCTCTGGCGGCGCTTCCTAATCTGCAATCAGGATCAAATCAGGCGCAGGCAATTTTTGAAATTGTTAACTCAGAGTTAGTCGAAGTACTTGGGGGATCGGCTCGGCGAGTACGCATCGCAAAAAATCCACCGACCGTAATCATGTTGGCGGGGTTACAAGGTGCCGGTAAGACGACTTTGGCGGGCAAGCTTGCGAAATTTTATGCTGACCAAGGTAATACTCCACTTTTAGTTGCATCTGATTTACAAAGACCTAACGCTGTAAATCAATTACAAGTTGTTGGTGAAAGTATCGGAGTTCCAGTGTTTGCACCTGAACCGGGAAATGGTTCTGGTGATGCGGTCAAAGTTGCAAAGGCAGGGATTGAGTTCGCGCAGAGCAAGCTTTATAACATGGTGATTGTCGACACCGCGGGACGACTTGGAATCGACCAAGAGTTAATGAATGAAGCGAAAGCAATTCGAGATGCAGTAAATCCAAACGAAATTCTTTTTGTGGTCGATGCGATGATCGGTCAGGATGCAGTAAAAACCGCCCAAGCCTTTCAAGATGGAGTGGGTTTTGATGGCGTTGTTCTCACCAAGTTAGATGGTGATGCTCGAGGAGGCGCAGCGCTTTCAATTGTTGAAATAACTGGTCGTCCAATTATGTTCACTTCAAATGGAGAGAAATTAACTGATTTTGATATTTTTTATCCCGATCGGATGGCCTCACGCATTCTTGGTTTGGGAGATGTGGCAACGCTGGCAGAACAAGCTAAAAGGGCCTTTGATGGTGAATCAGCAGCTAAATTAGAGGAGAAGTTTGCACGCGGTGATGATTTCACTCTGGAAGATTTTCTAGAACAGCTAGAAGCAATGTCGAAGATGGGGTCGATGTCCAAACTTCTAGGTATGTTGCCGGGCACTGCTGGTATGAAGAAACAGATCGAGAATTTTGATGAATCAGAAATAGTTAGAACTAAATCAATCGTGCAATCAATGACTCCGCTTGAGCGACGCGATCCAAAAGTTCTAAATGGTGCTCGACGAGCTCGAATTGCCTTGGGCTCGGGGAGAAAAGTCTCAGATGTTAATTCACTCGTTGAAAAATTCTTGGGTGCGCAGAAAATGATGAAGCAGATGCGTAGCGGTAAAGGCGCACCGGTTGGGATGCCCCTGTCCAGCAATCCAATGTTCGGTAAGACTGTGGCTGCGCCAGCGAAAAAGAAGTCTAAATCTGGAAATCCAGCTAAAAGAGCGGCTGAAGAGGCGGGTTAAACCCCCGATTTCGCATCTGCACGCCTAGATGGCAAGATTAGGAACCTGTTGCGGGGCCCTCTACCCCTACAACATCCATATCCACAGTTTGATTGAATACATGCGCACCCCGCTGCATTGAATTCGATACAACACACTTTTTAGGAGCACTACTTCTTTGGCTACAAAAATTCGCTTAATGCGCATGGGAAAGATCCGCACACCATTTTTCAGAATCGTAGTTACAGATTCTCGCAAAGCTCGTAACGGACTCTCGATCGAGGAAATCGGTCGTTATGTTCCAGGACAAGAACCATCAATCATGGAAGTTAATTCTCCACGTGCACAGTATTGGCTTGGCGTTGGTGCACAACCAACTGCTGCTGTAGAGGCAATCTTTAAAGTTACTGGCGACTGGCAGAAATTTAAGGGACTTCCCGGAACTGAAGGAACTCTTCGTTTCGCTGCTCCAAAGCCTGCCAAGAGCATTGCTTACGAAGCTGCAGTTAAAGCTGCAATGGCTGAGCCAGCAGAGGGTGCAACAACAATGAAGAAGAAGGCGCAAGAGAAGTTAGCTGCAAAGGCTAATCCAGCTCCAGTTGCCGTCGAAGAAGAAGTTGTTGCCGAAGCACCTGTTGTTGAGTCTCCAGTTGTTGAAGAAGTAGCAGTTGTTGAAGAAACTCCTGCACCTACAGAAGCAGCCGCTGAATAACAATGATGGACGAAGCTCTCGAGCACCTCGTAAAAGGAATCGTTGATAATCCTGAAGATGTAATCGTTAAGGAAAAGACTCACCGTCGCGGCACCACTCTTGAAGTGCGTGTTAATCCTGAAGATATCGGCAAGGTAATCGGACGTAATGGTCGCACTGCAAAGGCGCTACGAACAGTCGTAAGCGCTATTGCAGGTCGCACCGTTCGTGTTGATCTCATCGATACCGACGAGGCGCGCTAACTAATCTTGTTTATATGCGCCTTAATGTAGGTCGCATCGGTCGTGCTCACGGAATTTTAGGTGAAGCCACAATTGAAGTTCGCTCTGATGAAGCCGAAGATCGCTTTGCAATTGGAGCGATTCTAGAAACAGATTCGCAGGGAAATCTAAAAGTGATTTCCGCGCGCGTTCATAATGGAATTCTTTTACTTGGGTTTGCAGGCATTTCAGACCGAAATTCAATCGAAAAATTCCGAGATGTTTTGCTTTATGCCGATGTCGATATCAATGCACCGGGTTATGATGAAGATGATTATCATGTATTGCAGTTAATTGGTTGCAAAGCATTTTTAGTAGATGGCGACTTATTTGGTGAAGTTAAAGATGTTCTAAATTTGCCGGGACAAGATCTACTAAGTATTACGACTGCAACTGGCGAAGTATTAATTCCATTTGTTCATCAGTTAGTGCCAATTGTGGATATAAAAGGTAAGACAATGACGGTTATTCCACCAGAGGCGTATGAAGCCGGAGTCCGTAATGAAAATTGATGCCATAACTATTTTTCCTGAATATTTTGCACCAGCTCAACTATCACTACTTGGTAAAGCCCAAGATAAAGGACTTGTTGAGATTCAAGTTCACGAATTGCGCACCTTCACAGCAGATAATCACAATACTGTCGATGACACTCCTTACGGTGGTGGCGCAGGAATGGTGATGTTGCCCGAAATTTGGGGGCGCGCAATTGATGCGAGTATCGATGCGGGTACTGACTTAATAATTCTTACACCAGCCGGAAAACGTTTTAACCAGGAGATGGCTGAACATTTTTCTAAGGCTACTCACTTGATATTTGCGTGTGGCCGTTACGAAGGTATTGATGATCGCGTTCGTGCCCATTATTCATCAGATGAATATCAGACCAAAAATATTCGGGTTCATGAGGTATCAATTGGAGATTACGTACTCGGTGGTGGGGAAGTAGCCGCACTTGTGATGATTGAAGCGATTACACGATTGATTCCAGGAGTATTAGGTAATCCAGAGTCATTGGCGGAGGAGTCACATAACTCTGATGGATATTTGGAATATCCAAATTATACAAAACCGCAAGAGTGGCGTGGATTGATAGTGCCTGATGTTTTATTGAGCGGAAATCACGCAGAAATAGCAAAGTGGCGAACCTTACAGGCGATTGAGCGAGCAGAAAAGAATTTATAACTGGGCAGTAACCAGTTCTCTGCAATATCTTTGACCTATGAGCGAAGAGTCAGCCAAGATCCAAGCCCGCTTGATCCGCGACCTCGAACCTGTCGTAGCAGTTGAATTAGAGCGCCATATCGGTGTTCAAAAGAATTGGTATCCACACGAGTATGTCCCATGGTCAAAAGGTCGTGATTACGCGGGTCCGCTAAATGGAGATGCTTGGGAGGCGAAAGATTCACATCTAACTCCAGTAGCGCAAGATTCGTTAGTTTTGAATTTACTTACTGAAGATAATTTACCGAGTTATCACACCGAGATTGCGATCTCTATGGGTCGAGATGGTGCATGGGGGAATTGGATCGAACGTTGGACCGCTGAAGAAGCGCGTCACGCAATTGTTATCCGTGATTACCTTATGGCTACGCGCGGAGTTGATCCATACGAACTTGAAGATTTACGTATGGCTCACATGTCACTTGGATATCAAACTCCTTACGAAAATGACATGCTGCACACGATCGCCTACGTTTCATTTCAAGAATTAGCGACTCGTATTTCACACCGAAATACTGGAAAAATGTCCAACGATCCGATTGCAGAAAGCATGATGCAGCGCATTTCACTCGATGAAAATCTACATATGCTCTTTTATCGCAACACTTTATCGGCGGCTCTAGAGATGGAACCAAATGCTGCGATGCGCGCTATTGCTGATGTTGTGACAAATTTTGATATGCCAGGCGCCAATATGCCGGGCTTTGGACGTAAAGCAGTGCAGATTGCCCTAGCCGGTATTTATGATTTACAGCTTCACATTGATGAGGTAGTGGCACCTGTACTTCGAGCTTGGAATGTCTTTGAGAGGAATGATTTATCTGGAGATGGGCTGGTTGCTCGCGCAGAGTTAGTCTCTTTCCTTGAGAAATCTGGAAAAGATGCTGCCGCCTTTAACGATAAGCGAGAAGTTTATTTTGAGCGGCAGATAGCCCGCGTGATCGAACCAATCCGTATTCAGAAGTAGTATTTCGTTATGTGTAGATTACTTGGCTATGTAGCAACACAAGAGAGAACTTTCGCCGATGTTGTTGGTGAAGGTTTTGATAACTTTATTGAACTTTCTAGAGAACATAAGCATGGGTGGGGTATTTCAGCGTGCTCTAGGCAAACTCGCACCACTGAGTTAGTTCGTGATTTAACTTTAGCGGCTGATAGTGAAAAGTTCGCTGAGTCATCAGAGAATCTGAAATCAGATGGTGCCCTGCTACACCTGCGCTTAGCATCAAAAGGTTTGACGGTAGATCTTTCAAATAATCATCCATTTGTTTACGGTGATTATTCGTTTATGCATAACGGAACTATCAAGTCCATTGCTGCCCTAGAGAAATATGTTGACCCAAGATATTTAGATCAATTCACATCCACTACCGATAGCGAACGCTATTTCTATTCTGTCCTTACTCAAATCGATGAGCTAGGACTGATTGAGGGAGTTCGAAAAGCAGTCAAAAATATTTCAGCAAACTGTGATTTTACGAGCATAAACTCGATGCTATTAACCCCAGATACCTTTATCGCAGTCTGCGAATTTAACGTTACGGATTCAAGTGAATGGACTGTGGATAGCCACTACGAATTGCGGTATAGCGTTGAAGATGGGGTAATTAAGGTGGCATCTACTGGTTGGGGCAAAGATCACTGGACTCCACTAAAAAATCATTCGATATTAGTCGTAAATCGAAGTGATCTATCTTTTGAGGTACTCCCTCTCTAGTTCTCAGCGATATCCTTCTCCACATGTCCCGCACTTACACAGTCGAAACTTATGGCTGTCAGATGAACGTTCACGACTCAGAACGTATCTCTGGTTTGCTTGATGAAGCCGGATATATCCCGGTAGTTGTGGGCGAGCAGGCCGATATCGTCGTATTTAATACTTGCGCGGTTCGTGAGAATGCAGATAACAAACTTTATGGAAATTTGAGTTTTTTAGCACCAATTAAGAAGGCAAATCCAAAAATGCAGATTGCAGTTGGTGGCTGTCTGGCACAGAAAGATCAATCAATAATCTTAAAGAAGGCACCTTATGTAGATGTGGTCTTTGGCACCCATAATGTTGGGTCGCTACCAGTTTTATTAGAGCGCGCCCGAATCGAAGAAGAATCTCAAATCGAGATCTTAGAGGCGCTAGAACACTTCCCATCGACTTTGCCAGCGCGCAGACTCTCTGCTTTCACTTCATGGGTATCTGTCTCGGTCGGATGCAATAACACTTGTACATTTTGTATTGTTCCAACTTTAAGAGGCATCGAGAAAGATCGTCCTGAATCGGAAATTTTGAAAGAAGTCCGAGCACTTGTAGAACAAGGCGTAATTGAAATAACTTTGTTAGGCCAGAATGTAAATGCCTACGGCGTAGATTTTGGTGATCGTGGAGCATTTGCCTCACTGCTTCGTAAATGCGGCGAGATAGATGGCCTAGAACGAGTTCGATTTATGTCACCGCACCCGCGTGATTTCACTGATGATGTAATTGAAGTTATGGCTACAACTAAGAATGTGATGCCGCATCTGCATATGCCACTGCAATCTGGTTCAGATCGTATTTTGCAGGAGATGCGCCGCTCATATCGCTCCAGCCGTTACTTAGGTATTTTGGATCGAGTTCGTACTGCAATGCCACACGCCATGATCACCACCGACATCATCGTTGGTTTTCCAGGTGAAACTGAGGAAGATTTTCAAGCAACGATGGATTTGGCAACGCAGGCACAATTTGCCGCGGCTTACACCTATAAATATTCAATCCGTCCCGGAACACCAGCAGCGACTATGACTAATCAGATTGCTGATGAGATTGTTGGAGAACGCTATACCCGACTACATGAACACCAACAGAAAATTTCTTTAGGAGTAAATGAACGGGCAGTTGGCCAAAAACATCGTGCACTAGTTTCAGAATTCGAAGGTCGACGTGATGCTGCGCAATCCCGCCTCACTGGAAAAACTGAAGATTTCCGACTTGTTCACTTTGATGCCATAAGTTCGGCGCGAGCTGGAGACTTCGTAGATCTTGAAATAACTGGAGCTTCAGCACATTACTTAATTGCAAAAGAGTTATCCCATATTAAAACGCGTGGGGGAGATGCACATCAGATTCGTACCCAAGAAACTATTAAAGATAATTCAACAGCGCTTGGCATGCCAACCCTGAGAATTCGCGAGGCTAAGTAGTGGAATTAATTGTTATTTGTGGAGCAACAGCTACAGGTAAAAGTGAGTTAGCAATTGAGTTAGCGCAGACAATTAGTGCCGAGATTATTAATGCAGATTCCATGCAGCTTTATAGAGGTATGGATATTGGAACCGCTAAATTAAGCAAATCTGAACAATCTGGAACTCCACATCACTTATTGGATGTCTTGGAAGTGACGCAGGATTCCACTGTTGCGTGGTATCAAGATTTGGCACGTCAGATGATTACGGAAATACACTCGCGAAATAAAAGCGTTGTCATTGTTGGTGGAACCGGC
>JBBQEE010000040.1:0-7376 GCA_038320375.1 Candidatus Nanopelagicales bacterium | reverse complement strand
TATAAGGAATTGCAATCGGCTTTCCTGCACTGACTACATAATCTGGAATAGCGCTTTCATCAATAACGGGAGATAGGACCGAAACGTAATGGCCTTTAGCGATTAAATACTCGGCGAGGTCACGAACATGGTTTTGTACGCCACCAGGGGTATCCCAACCGTATGGACAAACTAATCCGATTCGTAATTTAGAGAGCATCAGGCGCTACGTTCCTGAAAATTGCCATCGATCCAAATCCGTTGCAGCATGTGCCAATCGTGTGGGGCCGAAGCAATCCCCACGGCGAAAAGATCGGCGCAAATTTGCACCGTCTTCGCCACTCTTTGGGCTTCGCTTCCTTCTGTTGGAACTTCTACAGAATTGAAAACAATATGAATACCAGTTGCGGTGTAAGAAACAAACGCGGTGATTAAAGGAATCCCAGTGCGAATCGCGAGTAAGGCAGGACCCGCTGGCATACGTGATGGATGACCAAAGAAATCAACATCAATGCCAGTTTGAGATAGGTCTCTATCAGCAACTAGTGCAATCAGTGAACCGGTGCGCGCACGCTGCATCAGCGTTGCCATAGAACGTTGGTCTAGGGCAAGAACTTCCATTCCTATGTTCTGTCGATATTCTAAAAACTTGTTAAACAAGGCTTCTGGCTTCAGTCTTTCAGCGACAGTAACTAACGGAAACCCCATCGCACAAAAATATGAACCTGCGTGATCCCAATTTCCTGCGTGGGGTAGCGCGACTACCACTCCCCTGCCATCTTTTACAGGCGAGGTCAGTAATTCTTCATTAGTGACAGTTACAGTTTCACGAATTCGTTCTTTCGACCAATCTGGAGATCTAAATGTGTCACACCAATAACGCATGTAAGAGGAGATTGCTTTATCCATAACCTGATCCATCTGCAGGTCATTCTTATTAGGTGTTACGCGTTGCAAGTTTGCGCGTAGGCGTTGCACACTCTTTCCATTACGGCGAAGTGTCACCTTTCCAATTCGATCAAATAGTCGATAGGACAGTCTCTCCGGCAAAGCCCGAACCGTACGCCAACCAATAAAGTAGGCACGTGCAATTAAATAGTCAGAGAACATTTTCGTTAAAGCGCTGCCTTAACGATTAAAATACGTTGAACTACGGTAACTGCTGATAACGCTAGGAAAATCCACATTCCAATTGCTAAGGCGTACGGTATTCCGAGGCCATCAAAACCAATTGCTGTAAGCGAAAGAATGAGACGCTCGGTGCGCTCTGCAATTCCGCCAGAACATTCCACCCCAAGTGATTCAGCTTTGGCCCGAATGTAAGAAACAAGAGAGCCAAAAACGAGCGATGCCAGAACTACTGCAAGCAAAGGGTCATCATTCTTTACGAGCGCCAAACTTAAGCCAACCAAAATTGCTGAATCCGTAAATCGATCGATAGTGGAGTCAAGAAAGGCGCCCCAACGACTTGCACCCTTCTTGGAAATACGTGCCATAGCGCCATCTAATAGGTCGCTGAGTGAGAAAAACACGATTGCCAGCGTGCCAACAAAGAATTGTTCTTGCGGATAAAAGTAAATTGCACTGGTTATGACACCGACAGCGCCAGTCATAGTTACAGCATCGGGCGTAAGCCCAACCCGAAGCGCACCCTTGGCTATCGGATTAATAGCGCGGGTTACGGCGGGTTTTATTGAGGCGCTTAACATCGTCTTAATCGTAGGCTGCGAGTACGAAATTCACCTATTCTGACGCCTGTGAATCCGATAAGACGCATACATATTTACGGACACGGCTCAGCCCAGCCGCAAGCAGTTGCTGATCTATTTGGTGGAAGCGTTTCTAATACTGCCGAACCATTAAGTGATCTTGCTATCTTCGCAATTAACCCAGCCGCTGGAATTGATCAGGCAACTATCGAACTTTGGCAAGCGCTTTCTGATTTTCAACTGCCGCGATTAGTAGTAGTCAACGAACTAGAGGGAAGTGACTCTGACTTTGATGATGCTGTTCTGATCGCGAACCGTGTATTTGATTCGCTTGTGACTCCATATTTGGTCTTGCACTCTGAAGCGGGCGATCCAATCGCGTTGATAGATCTAGCAACGCTCAAGATAATTGATTACAACACAACACCACCAACGGTTCAAGAAAGTGATGACGAACATAAAACCTTGGTTGCGGATTTCCGCGCTGAGTATCTAGAGGCGGTTGAAGATGTCGGTGAAAGTGCATTCGCCGCAGGATTACTTTTTCCAGCAATACCTATCTCAATTACAAAAGGAATCGGCGTAGATATTGTTACGCGATATATCGAGCAGTTACCTTAAAAACTACCAAGCCCGCGCTAACTCGGAGCGGGTTTCTTGTAGCAGAACTGGCATTACCTTGGTCTGTCCAATAATCGGCATAAAGTTAATATCGCCCGACCAGCGCGGTACAACATGTTGATGAATATGATCAGCGACTCCAGCACCAGAGATCGCTCCCTGATTCATTCCTAAATTAAATCCTGCGGGGTTCGAAACTTTTCTCAGCGTTTTCATGGCGTGAGCGGTCATCTCCGAAATTTCATCACGTTCTACCTTTGTTAAATCCGTTAGATCTGCAACATGTCTAAATGCACAGATTAATAAGTGTCCAGCGTTGTAGGGATAAAGATTCATAACCACGTATGCGTTCTCTCCGCGGGCAACTATTAATCCTTCTTCGTCACTTAACTTTGGGACCTCACAGAACGGGCATTGCGCAATATTTCCCGCTAGAGGACGATTTTCACCTTTTAAGTACTCCATACGATGCGGAGCCCATAATCGCATCCAGCGATCTGGCATCCCCGCTCCACTATCTAATGGTGAATCTATCCGCGACATAACTAAACCTGTTTGCGTTCGGTGATCGACTTCAAAACTTCGGCAATCGCATCTGCGACTGCGACCCCGTTCTTCTGCTCACCATTGCGATAGCGAATAGATACTTTCCCTGCACTCTGATCTTCTTCACCAGCGATCAACATAAAAGGCACTTTCTGCATCTGCGCATTACGAATCTTCTTCTGCATGCGATCATCCGATGAATCAAGTTCGATCCTGACGCCAGCAGATTTAAATTGCTTAACGACCGTCGCCAAATAATCTGCGAAAGCTTCCGCAACTGGAATCGCAGTCACCTGTACTGGCGCTAGCCATGGTGGAAAGGCACCTGAATAATGCTCAGTAAGTACGCCGAAGAATCTCTCAATCGAACCAAAAAGGGCGCGGTGGATCATTACAGGTCGCTGACGAGTTCCATCTGTTGCTGCATATTCAAGTTCGAATCTTTGCGGTAATTGGAAATCAACTTGGATCGTAGACATTTGCCAAGTTCTACCAATCGCATCCTTAGCCTGAACCGAAATCTTTGGACCATAGAAAGCGGCGCCACCTTCATCTAAAACTAATTCAAGTTTCTGCGCTACAGCGGCTTTACGTAGCGCTTCTATCGCTTCTTCCCAATCTGCATCTTCACCAACAGATTTTTCAGGATTACGAGTAGAGAGTTCAAGATAAAAATCTTCAAGTCCATAATCGCGGAGCAAATTAAGTACAAATGTAAGAAGTGAATCAAGTTCGCCGACCATCTGCTCTTTTGTGCAATAGATATGCGCATCATCCTGCGTAAAACCTCGAGCGCGAGTTAATCCGTGAATTACGCCAGATTTTTCATATCGATAGACAGTTCCAAACTCAAAGAGCCGTAAAGGTAATTCGCGATAAGAGCGACCTCGTGAGGCAAAAATTAAATTGTGGAAAGGGCAGTTCATGGGCTTCATGTAGTACTGCTGGCCAGCACGTTTGATTGTGCCGTCGGCGTGATGCTCTTCATCCATGATCATCGGTGGATACATGCCTTCGGAGTACCACTGCAAATGTCCAGACTTTTCAAATAGCGCCGCTTTAGTTAAGTGCGGTGAATAAACAAATTCATAACCTTCATCTTCGTGACGCTTGCGAGAGTAATCCTCCATCGCGCGGCGAATGATTCCACCCTTCGGATGAAATACTGCCAATCCTGAACCGATTTCTTCGGGGAAAGAAAATAAATCTAATTCAGTACCAAGTCTTCGATGATCTCGCTTCTCTGCTTCTGCAAGTAAATCTAAATATGCGACAAGCTCTTCTTGCGATGGCCACGCAGTTCCGTAAATTCTCTGCAGCATTGGATTTTTCTCTGATCCACGCCAGTAAGCAGCAGCGCTACGCATCAACTTAAATGCAGGAATGTGTTTAGTAGATGGCAGATGCGGTCCTCTACATAAGTCAGACCAAACTGCTTGTCCATCTCTACCTAAGTTGTCGTAAATTGTCAGCTCAGTTCCACCGACTTCAACACTTGCGTCATCGCCCGCCCCTGATTTAAGGCCGATCAGTTCGCACTTATAACGCTCATGCGCCAACTCTTTACGGGCCGCATCCTCCGTCGTAATACGACGTTTGAAGCGTTGGCCATCTTTAACAATTTTGCGCATAGCGCTTTCAATCTTTTCTAAATCTTCTGGATTAAATGCGCGCTCTGGATCGAAGTCGTAATAAAAACCATCAGTAATTGGTGGACCAATTCCAAGACTGGTATTTGCGAAAATTTGCTGTACCGCCTGCGCCATTACGTGTGCGGTTGAGTGTCGCAGAACTGAAAGTCCGTCAGGTGAAGAAATTGAAACCCCTTCAACGACATCGCCATTTACAAGATCAGTCCAAAGGTCTTTTAATTCACCATTTACTTTACAAACCACAATTTCCATGGCCTCAGCGAAGATATGTGTCGGCTTCTGGTCGGCCTCTACTTCTCGGGCTTGGCCATCAACCGTGATCGAAATCTGGGACATATCGTTAGCCTACCGAATGCGCCTTGGTGTTCGTGCGAATTTTCTCTTGCATCGATGAAGATTCTTCGTCAACTATCAACTTGTAATCTCCAATACTCGCTACCGGCAGCGCAATTTTCAGACTCGATATAACCATCGCACGTTTTGCGATTAATAAATCTGCAGGAGTTAAGGATTTAACAAGCACTCCGCATCTCTCAATAACAATCCCCCGCTGGACTCCCGGGATAACGCCTGCTGTCAATGGAGTTGTCACCCAGTCTCCATTGATTTGAAATATGTAGTTTGATACCGCCCCTTCAGATACTTGTCCATTTTCACCAATCAAAATTACTTCGTCAAAACCCAGTCCCTTTGCTTTCTTCAGAATCACCAAACGATGATCGTAAGGAAAGGTCTTAAACGAGATTGGAGCAAAAGTAAAATCAGCATCAGCAATCATCAGGCGAGCGGGTTCAGTTAATGAAACATACTTTTGGTGTACGGCCACAAAGCGTTCGAAAGAGAAAAGTAATCTGAGTCTGCCTACATTACGAGGTTCTGCGATTAATAGGCTCTCGATTGCAACTCTTATCGACTCTTCATCCGGCAGATTGAAGCCGAAGTGAGCGGCGGCAGTTCCTGCGCGCCGCATATGCCTTCCCAGTTCAAAAACTTTGCCATTTTCGGTTCGTATGGTTTCGAATACTCCTTCACCAGCGGGCCAGCCATCACTATCAACATCACCAACAGTCGAATCAATGAGCGCTGAGTTAATCCAAACTTTCATAACAACTCGCCACCTGCAATTGAAATCAACCGACTAGCTTTCAGTTGCGTCTCTTGCCATTCCAGCGTGGGTTCGCTCCCCCAAGTAATTCCAGCACCCGTTCCAAAATTCAATTCGTTCGATGAATCGCACCAGAAAATTCGAATTGCAACAGATAGCACGGCACGATCGCCCTGAACCCAACCCAAAACTCCGCAATATGGCCCACGTATTACCTCTTCATTTTGGCGAATAACTTCAAGCGCTGAACTTTTTGGAGTGCCACTGATTGATCCCGCTGGCAAGAGGCGTTGAAAAATTTCTTCCCATTCAATTCCGGCTCTAAGTTTCCCAGTCACATCTGAAACTAGATGACGCAACCCTGGATGATTTTCACTGCGCAATAAATCTGCCACCTGAATACTCCCCGGCTCGCAGATTTGCCCAAGATCATTTCTCATTAAATCTACAATCATGACATTCTCGGACTGATCTTTATTCCCAAAGCCATCCTCACTCAACTGCTGCGTCCCCTTAATGGGAGAGGTGCGAACTTCAGCACCGGTTCGATCTAAGAAAAGTTCTGGTGATGCTGAGGCAATTTCTAATTCCGGAAGACTTAAATAACAGGAATATGGAGCAGGATTTTTATCTAATAGTTTAGAAAATAATGAATCCAAAGACTGATTATCTGAACTTATTGATAATCGACGACATGCATTTACTTGATAAACCTGACCTTCAGAAATTAATTTCCGTACCCGTTCCACATATAAGCAAAATTCTGATTCGCTTAGAGTTGACTCCCAAGAGCCGCTTAATCTTTTCCACTCTTGATCTAATTTTGGAAAATTAACATTTGTCACATCCGAAAATCGTGCCAGACGAACTTCTCCTTCATAACTTATGGAGACTGCCCAGAAATTGCCATCACTTAAACGAGATAAATCAGCGGTTTCCTCGAGTAAATTTGTTGCGTATTTCCCACCCATCCAGAACGAGTATTTACGCGGATTCATATGCCTAACGCTACGGTGAAAATGCCACTTTGGCGCTTGGGGCCTTGCTGCGCTAGATTTGCCTCTTCATTAAATGCGGACGTAGCGCAGCTGGTAGCGCGGAACCTTGCCAAGGTTCAGGTCGCGGGTTCGAACCCCGTCGTCCGCTCGGATTAGCCGCCCCTTGAAATTTATTTCAGGTGGCGGTTTATCTATGGTCGGGTGGCCGAGAGGCGAGGCAGCAGACTGCAACTCTGCGCACACGGGTTCAAATCCCGTCCCGACCTCCATGAGTTAAAAACTTTGGAGAGAGCATGATGCAAGATGAAACAGAACGCCCATGGGGTCGTTATGAGATCCTGCGTGAAAGCGACTCTTACAAAGTAAAAATAATTCATGTCAATCCCGGAAAACGGTTGTCATATCAGCGCCATGAAAAACGCGCTGAACATTGGTTAATTATTTCTGGAAAGGCTCGAATCACTTTAAACGGAAATATTTTTGAAATGTCAGTGGGCGATTCGATAGATATTGAAATTCGCGATCTACATCGGATCGAAAATATTGGTACAACTGATGTCGTCTTCGTAGAAGTTCAAACCGGAACTTACTTCGGAGAAGACGATATTGAGCGCATTGAGGATGATTTCGGGCGCTAATTGCTCTCGGCTATACTTTCAAACACAACTTAATAAATACCGAAAATTAAGACCCGGACGATTGGCTCAGCGGTAGAGCACCACATTGACATTGTGGGGGTCACTGGTTCGATCCCAGTATCGTCCAC
>JBBQEE010000039.1:0-7395 GCA_038320375.1 Candidatus Nanopelagicales bacterium | reverse complement strand
ATAAAACATCCACTTCGCGCTCTGGTGCATGCCAGCAATCTTCTAGTCGCGAATCTTCTCCGCGACGATGTAAGAATCCGGCCAACTGTTCTGCGCCAGCTTCGATGGTTGGCTCCCATTCGAATACAACTTCGTTATCGCCAGAACCGATACGTACTTCTGATCCAGCAACTGCGCCCTTTTTAAATAACTCTTTTTCAACACCTAACTGGGCTAAGCGATCTGCCAGATAACCAATTGCTTCAGCGTTCTTAAAGTTTGTTTGGCGAACCCAGCGCACGACTTTTTGTCCGCGCACACTAAATGAACCATCGGCGTTAGCGCGCACTGTAAATCCTGAATCATCAACTGCAACTGGGCGCAGAATAATTCGAGTGCGCTCTTCAGATGCTGCTTCAGCGCGGGCACGTTGAACTAAACGAGCCATCGCATAATTAAGTTCTTGCAGCCCTTCGCGACTAGCGGCAGATACTTTATAAACTTCGTAGCCTTTTTCTTTTAACCGATCTTCAACCATATTGGCCATTGCTGCGCCATCAGGTAAATCAATTTTATTTAAGGCAACTATGCGAACTCGATCTTCAAGTCCACCATAAAGTGCTAACTCGTTTTCGATAGCTTCTAGATCATCGACGGGATTTCGATCTGTCTCTAAAGTTCCGCAATCTAGAACATGTACTAGCGCGACGCATCGCTCAACATGGCGAAGAAATTGGAGGCCAAGGCCTTTACCTTGTGATGCCCCCGGTATTAGCCCTGGCACATCTGCAACTGTGAAACGAGTTTCTCCCGCTTGTACAACGCCCAGATTTGGGACCAAAGTCGTAAATGGATAGTCAGCAATCTTGGGACGCGCTGCAGACATTGCTGCAATTAATGATGACTTTCCGGCACTTGGAAAACCAACAAGTGCGATATCGGCAACTGATTTCAGTTCCAAAATTAAAGTGCGTTCTTCACCCGGTTCACCAAGGAGTGCGAATCCTGGTGCGCGACGCTTTGAAGATGAGAGCGCTAAGTTCCCAAGTCCACCATGGCCACCACGTGCTGCTAAGAATGTTGTACCGATTCCGACAAGGTCAGCTAATAAATTTCCATCTTTATCTAGAATCACAGTTCCATTTGGTACTGGCATTATTAAATCTTCGCCATAAACACCATCTTTACGATCGCCATAACCCTGATGACCTGAAGTCGCTTTGCGATGTGGTGAGTGGTGGAAATCAAGCAGCGTGGTTACTGATGAATCAACCACCAAAATGATGTCGCCACCGCGGCCACCATTGCCACCATCTGGACCACCAAGTGGTTTAAATTTTTCACGTTTTACTGAGACGCAACCATCGCCGCCTTTTCCGGCAGAGGCAAAGAGCGAGACGCGATCAATAAATGTTGTCATCTGCTTATTGCCCTTTCTGATAAGTGAAAACGAAAAATAAAATAAAAAAACGGACCGCGTAGAATGCGGCCCGCTCTTTTAAGAGAAACCTTAATTAAGCCGCTGGAACTACATTCACTACACGACGACCGCGAGCGCGACCGAATTCAACTGCGCCAGCTGAAAGTGCGAAGAGAGTGTCATCCTTACCGCGTCCTACATTCTTTCCTGGGTGGAAATAAGTTCCGCGTTGGCGCACCAAGATCTCGCCTGCGTTAACTACTTGACCACCAAAACGTTTAATTCCAAGGTACTGCGGATTTGAATCGCGACCGTTACGTGTCGAGGAGACACCTTTCTTACTTGCCATTGTTCAACCCCTTATTTCACGCCGCTGATTGCGGTGATCTTGACTCGAGTTAGTTGTGCACGAAAACCTTGACGACGACGATAACCGGTCTTGTTCATATAACGAAGGATGTCGATCTTTGGACCCTTTAACTCGTCAATAACTTCGCCGGTAACTTTTACACCGCTAAGAACTTTTGGATCCGATGTCACGCTTGCGCCATCTACGACCAAGAGTGCAGGGAAAGAAACAGTTGCACCTGCTGCTTGGTTGATGCGATCTACGGTGATTGTTTCACCGATAGCGACCTTCTCCTGGCGACCGCCAGCTTTTACGATTGCGTACACAGATCTTGCTCCAGTTCATTTCACGCTCGCACCGCCCTGGTGGGCGAGGCTCGAGCAAGTGCTAAGGGTACGGATTTCATACCCCCAGGGTCAAATTGAGGTAAATCTAAGCGGTGATAATCCCACTGCTGACTGCTCGGCGACGACGTCGACCAGCTGGCTTTTCAGCAACTTCTTCTGGTGCTTCATCAACTTCTTCTACATTCGCCACTTCATGGAATTCGTGTTCAGTTGCATCTGCTTCATCGGCATCTTCATGCGCGGCTGAATCTGAATTAACTTGTGGCATTGGCGCCTTCATCTTTACTGGCTCCATATGTACATGGATGCCACGACCGGCGCAAGAATCACAAGTAGTTGAGAAGGCTTCGATCAAGCCTTGACCAACGCGCTTGCGCGTCATCTGTACCAATCCAAGTGAAGTTACTTCAGCAACTTGATGCTTGGTGCGATCGCGACCAAGACATTCAACTAAGCGACGCAGAACTGCATCACGGTTTGATTCCAGAATCATGTCGATAAAGTCGATAACGATAATTCCACCAAGGTCGCGTAAACGTAATTGACGGGCAATTTCTTCAGCGGCTTCCAAGTTATTTTTAGTAACAGTCTCTTCGAGGTTTCCACCCTTACCAATAAATTTACCAGTGTTAACATCGATAACGATCATCGCTTCAGTGCGATCGATTACGAGTGAACCACCTGAGGGTAGGTAAACCTTGCGATCGAATGCTTTAGCAAGTTGCTCTTCAACTCGATAATCAGCAAAGAGATCTTTATTTCCGGTGTATTTCTCTAACTTAGAAACAAGTTCTGGGGCAATTGAACCTAGGTAGGTACTGATTTCTTCCCAAGCTTCATTTCCTTGAATAGTTAATTTGCGGAAGTCTTCGTTGAAGATATCGCGGATTACGCGTACCGCTAGATCTGGCTCCGAGAGAAGAAGTGCTGGTGCGTGGAAATTCGGATTTACTGACTTGGCATAGATGTCATCCCATTGCGCTTTCAAACGAGCGACATCGTTAGTTAACTCTTCTTCACTAACTCCTTCAGCGGCAGTACGAACAATGACGCCTGCTTCTTCTGGAATTAAGTTTTTAAGAATTGCCTTAAGTCGTGTGCGCTCTGATTCAGGAAGGCGCTTAGAAATTCCGCTCATTCCGCCGCCCGGAACATAGACAACGTAGCGACCCGGCAATGAAATTTGGCTAGTTAAACGAGCACCTTTTTGCCCGATTGGATCTTTTGTAACTTGAACTAATACTGGCTGGCCAGTCTTTAAAACCATTTCTATTTTGCGTGGTTGAGTTTCAGAAATTCCAGCAGCATCCCAATTAACTTCGCCCGCATAGAGAACCGCGTTACGGCCCTTGCTAATATCAACGAATGCAGCTTCCATAGATGGAAGAACGTTTTGGACGCGGCCTAGGTAGACGTTTCCAACATATGAAACACTGGAATTTCGGTTTACATAATGCTCTACCATAACTTTATCTTCGATAACTGCAATTTGAATGCGGTCACCAATTTGGCGGACAACCATTTCGCGATCGACGTTTTCACGGCGCGCTAAAAATTCTCCATCTGTAATAACTGTCCCACGGCGGCGATACGGTTCGCGATATTCGTTGCGGTTTTCGTTACGGCCACCACGTTCGGTGCGACCTCGCGTGCGGGTGGCACGTTCGGCGCGATCAGGGCGTGCTGGACGTTCAGTGCGTTCGCGGACTTCGCGGACTTTAACAACTGTTTTAACACCATCTTCATCAACGATTTCACCTGGAGTTACGCCTTCACCAGTTGCACGACGGCGGCGGCGGCGGCGATGTGTGCCAGCCTCGGTGCCATCATCTGCTGAATCAGAGTTTTCATCGGAAACTTCATCAGAATTTTCGATCGAATCTTCACCATCACCAAGTGGCTTGCGGCGACCGCGTCCTCCGCGACGACGGCGGCGATTGCGCGCGCTACGCGACTCTTCATCTTCTGAATCTTCAGTTGCTACTGGCGGCTTTGCCGAAACTTCAGCGATTGGTTTTTCAACCTTTGAAGCCACTGCGCTCTTGCGCACAACGCGCGGCGCTTTCTCAGTCGTTGCTTCTTGAAAGATAGGGACCGGTATGGCCGGAGCCTTCTTAACTTTCTTCTCTACGACTTCGCTCATTTCAGCGACCACTATTGGAGCTTCTGAGCTTTCGCCGGCAGCACTTTTCTTCTTACTTATCTTTTTCACCGCACGCTTGCGCGGTGATTTTGGCTCAATCGCCATAGCACCAAATCCTCTTTGCGTTTAAAAACGCCTAAACATGAACTGCTTGAGCAATTTCAATGTGAGTCCGCCGCTGGCTTTTTTCGCGAATTGGTTCGCGAGCCGCGCTGAACTGGTGCCCTAAGTATGGCAGATCTCTGCCCAAAAGTACGAAATGAGCGCGTGGCAGCGCCTGAACTAGCCGCGATGACGAGAATGAATGTTCTGGAGTAACCCAAATCCGATCATATTGGCAAACATGCTGGAGCCACCGTAAGAAAGAAATGGCAGCGGAACGCCAGTCATCGGCATCATTCCGAGAGTCATTCCAATATTTTCGAATGCCTGAAAAGCAAACCAAGCTACTACGCCGGTGCAAACTAATTTCCCGTAAGGGTCACTCGACCTTCGAGCGATTCCAAAGCCACGCATCAAAATTATCAAATATAAAATTAGGATGAAAGCGCATCCAACGAATCCCAATTGTTCACCTGCAACGGTAAAAATAAAGTCAGTCTGTTGTTCGGGAACGAAGCGACCATTTGTTTGTGGTCCATTAAATAACCCTGTTCCGATTAGACCGCCCGAACCAACTGTTATGCGCGCCTGTCTTAATTGATAGCCGGCGCCGTGCGAATCTGCATTGGGATCAACAAATGATTGCAATCGTTTTACTTGGTAATCATTTACTACGCCAACTTTAACTGCAGCAAAACTTCCAATTACTGCAATTAATAAAAGTCCAACCACCCAACGCATAGGAGCACCTGAGACAGCAATAATTGTTACGATTGCAATGCTAATAATAAAAACTGTTCCCATATCAGGCTGTGCCAAAATAAGTAACACTGGAATTGCAGCAACAACGAGTGCTTGCAGAACATCTTTATTTCCCGGTGCATCGCTGTTGTGAGTTCGCTCAGCCAGGATCATCGACATACCAACGATAATTGAAATTTTAGCTAGCTCGGCAGGTTGAACTTGGAAACCACCGGGTAAGCCAATCCAGGCTTTGGCACCGTTTACTTCATCGCCGATACCCGGAATTAAAACTAGAGTTAAACCGAAGACACCCGCACCCCATAAAACCGGCGTGTACGCGCGAATTAATCGGTAATCAATAATTGTTGTGCCCCACGCCAATAGAGAACCGATAGCAATATTTACGATGTGACGTTTTAAGTAATACTCGGGGTCTAATCCATTGGCGGCATACCAATTACGCGTCGCGGCATAAACAAGCAGTGTTCCAATTAGTAACAAGAGCGCAACTGCGATAGTCAGAATGGGATCAAATCCAGCAAATACCGATCTGCGCTTTGATTTGCGGTAGATAAACCGCTGCGACATCAGGCTCACTTCTCCCCCTTTACTTTGGTAGAAGGTGAAATCTTAGGCAAAGTTATTGGAGGAACTCCCGAAGGAAATAGAATCTTTTCAGAGAGAACTCTAGAGCCTTGAACTCCCAACAGTGTTTCAAAAATCTTTCGCACCCCAACACCAGAAGTCGAAGCACCAAAGCCACCTTGGCTAACCATCATGACGACGGCGAATCGTGGCTTATTGGTTGGGCCATACGCGGCAAACCATGAAGTATCCGCCTTGGCGCTGCCATTTAAATTTCTTCCAAAGACTTGCGCGGTTCCAGTCTTGCCGCTGATTGGAACTGGAAAACCACTGAAGACGCCCGCACCCGTTCCTGAGACAACCACCTCGCGGAGCGAATCTGCTAAAAATTTGAAGGTTTCTTTTGAGGCGGGAATAGTTCCCAATTTTTCTGGAGTAAATTTCTTAATCACCGTTCCATCGGTTTTTACAATTGCCTTGGCTACCGTTGGCTTCCAGATTGTTCCGCCATTTCCGATTGCTGCATACATCTGCGCTAGCTTGAGAGGCGTAATAACTGTGTCGCCTTGTCCAATTGAAAAATTAACTGCATCTCCCGCGCGGATCTTGTCACCATCTAAACAATTCTCGTAGGCGAGCTGGACCAAGAAAGTTGTTTGCTGACTCTTTGGAGCCTGAGTTTTATAGTTGCAATAAAAATCTTTGTTTTGCGAATACCAATCTTTGCGCCATTGACGATCTGCTAAACGCCCAGAAGATTCAGAGGGAAGGTCAATTCCGGTTTTGATACCGACTTGGAATCCTTTTGCTGCTTGGAAAAAATAATCATTCGCATCTGATTTCGGTTTTAAGCCACCATCGCGCAGCCATTCATCAAATGCAATTTGATACCAAATGGTGTCACATGAAATAGCGATAGCTTTCTTCAATGAAATTTTCCCCTGTGCTTTACTCTCAAAGTTTTGAAAAGCGCGATTTCCTACTTCAACTTGAGACGGGCAGTCATAGTTCGCATTTAAGTCATATCCTGCATTTGCCGCAGCTATTACTGAGACTGGTTTAAAGGTAGAAGCTGGGGCAAAAAGTCCTTGAAGTGCACGAGAGAGTGCGGGTACTCCAGCTTTTTCGCTATAAAGATTCTTTGCTTCAGCAACTGTCAAACCACGTTCATAAGCATTTGGATCAAAGGCTGGATATGACGCTAACGCTAATATCTGACCATTTCGAATATCCATTACAACTGCAGCGGCGCCATCGGATGGGTAACCCGACGCACGTGCACGACGAACTGCATCCGCAAGCGCCGCCTCTGCTGACGCCTGCACACGAACATCAATACTTGTAACTAAATGATTGCCACCGATTGGCTTAGAGTTTTGGCTGGTATTTGTTACCGCTTCTTTGCGGTCAACAATAACTGTTTTTATTCCAGGGCTACCTCGCAGGTATTCGTCGTACTGAATTTCTAAACCAGCTTTACCAATCGACTCTGACCGAAAATAACTTCGCCCATTTGCGCCGGATAGATCTCTATCCGTAAGTGGTCCGATGTAACCAAGTAAATGTGCGGCATTGACTCCAGCCTTAGCTGGATAACTGCGTATTGCTATTGGGATCGCTGAAACTCCAGGGTACTCATCCGGTCTTTCTAGAATCCGAAGTGCGATCTCTGGATCGGCCTCCTTTGTGATTGGAATAGGCTGAAACTTTGAACCTATCCAGCATC
>JBBQEE010000038.1:0-7399 GCA_038320375.1 Candidatus Nanopelagicales bacterium | reverse complement strand
TCACCTTTACTAATACTTGATCCCTTCGCTGAAAAATTTATTACATCTGCAGATAGACGTTTTGCAGCCGCCTCAAACGAGATTCGAGTTCTTGTTGAATCCTCAGCAAATAAATTAACGATGGTTCGGCCACGCAGGGTTGGTAGTTTCTTCATCGGACCATCACTGATGCGCGCTAACTCCTGCGCTGTGTTTAGGATCTCTATCGCTTCAAACTTAGTGAGATCATTTATCGAGAGTAAATGCTTCATTGGCTACCACCGGTGATCAATACTTCGTCAGAGCCATCAAGTTCACTTAAGTGGACAACAACGCTTTGGGAAATCGAAGTTGGAAGATTTTTTCCCACAAAGTCAGCACGTATAGGTAACTGCCTGTGGCCACGATCAACCAAGACCGCCAATTGCACGCTCTTGGGACGCCCGATTTCCCCCAGTGCATCGAGGGCAGCTCGAATGGTTCTGCCGGAGTACAAAACATCGTCAACCAAAATAATGTTACGACCTTCGACTCCCAGCGCTGGTATCAAAGTCGGCGCCAAAGCGCGAGGTGCGCGCATTCGAAGGTCGTCGCGATGCAAGGTGGTATCTAGAGTTCCGACCTGTATTTCAGTCTTTTCGATCGACTCCATAATTGCAGCGATTCGTTTCGCTAAGTGGGCGCCTCTTGTTGGAATTCCTAAGAGAGTTATCGATTCAGAACCAGAGTTACGTTCCAAGATTTCATGTGCAATGCGAGTAAGCGCACGGGCAATATCCGGCGCGGGCAGGGCAATACTCATCATAAATCTCCTTCCCCGCCTCGCAGGACGGGTCTTAAAGGATGCTGGGCAATGATACATCCAAAATCGAATTGGTTGTGGATAGCCACAGAAGCTCTGAGCCGAAAATCCCTAGCCTTCGCGTATGACAATTAAAACAAATCGCGAAGATGGCTCCGTTCCGTTTCTACAGATCACATCCCAAGAGATCTCACGCAATATCAGGCGTGCTCGCAAAAGCCACAGTTGGACCCTAGCCGATGTAGAAGCGAGATCTAACGGTGAGTTGAAGGCAGTGGTGATGGGTTCATACGAGCGTGGTTCCAGATCCATCTCACTTTCACGCGCGATTCTGATTGCAAATGTCTTTGGGATGCCTCTCCACGAACTCCTTGGATTAGGCAATCAAAGCGTTAATGAGCAGACAATGAAGATGACCTTTGATCAACGTCGAGTGAATGAACCAGAAGAAGCAAACCAATCAGAGAGCCAACTCTTACTAAAGCGCTATCTGCACGCGATATCAGCTAGGCGGCGCGACTGGAACGGTGAAGTACTTTCATTACGTGCCTCTGATTTTGATACTTTGACTTTACTTCTTGCAAAGAATAAAAAAGAGTTAGAGGAGTGGCTGATCGATAACAATTTTCTTCTAAATGTGAATCAGAAGACTTAAAGCGAGAGGTTCTCTCGAATCGAGGATATCCGTCCAAGAACACCATGAATATAACCTGCTGATTCTTCGGTACTTAAATCTCTTGCTAGTAAGAGTGCCTCATCAATCGCTATCGCGTCATCTAAATCATTACGCCAAAGAATCTCAAAGATTCCAATACGTAAAATATTGCGATCAACTGCTGGCATACGATCCATATCCCAACCTTGAGCATAAGTGGAGATCAGTTCATCTATTTTGCGACGATGCTCGGAAACTCCATTTATCAACTCTTTTGTGTAATCGCGAATAGGCCGAGTATCTACGCCAACATCATCAACATCACGAAGGGCTAAAATTTCAACAGGTGACGTTCCACGAATGTCGCATTCATAGAGAATATCTAGCGACTGTTTTCGCGCCTTGCTTCGAGCCGACACTAGTTAGCGCGACCCTGATATGACCCATCACGAGTATCAACGAGAATTGCCTCATCTTGCTTTATAAATAGTGGAACCTGAACTTCGATTCCAGTCTCCATCGTCGCTGGCTTTGTACCGCCCGAAGATCGATCACCTTGCAAACCAGGTTCGGTGTAAGTAACGGTGAGAGTTACAGATGCTGGGAGCTCTATGTATAGAGGATTATCTTCGTGGATGGCAACGATCGCGACCGTATTTTCAAGTATGTAATTTGCTGAATCTCCAACTGTGGCTGAAGAAATTGTCATCTGATCAAAAGTCTTATTGTCCATGAAGACAAAATCTTCACCCTCTTTATAGAGGAAGTTCATTTCGCGCTTCTCGAGGATCGCGATCTCAACCTTAACCCCAGCATTAAATGTCTTATCAACTACCTTGCCGGTCAGAACTTGCTTTAACTTTGTACGCACAAACGCTGGACCCTTACCCGGCTTTACGTGTTGAAATTCCACAACGGTCCAAAGTTGTCCCTCGATATCAAGAGTCATTCCATTTTTAAGATCATTAGTTGATGCCACGATTAACTCCAGTTCGATTTAAGTCAGATGCTGGTTAAGAAAATTACTTCCCCGAGCAATAAGGGGAGTTTACCTGAATTTTTAAGCAGTTAACGCCTTCATGGCGATGATTGCAAGCACATATGAATTAGGACCAAATCCCGCAATAGTTCCGTTAGCCACCCCAGAAATAACTGAGGTATGTCGAAATTCTTCACGAGCCATTGGATTTGATAGATGTACTTCAATCAATGGTGATTTAACAAGATCAGCAGCATCGCGGATGCTGTATGAATAATGCGTAAATGCTGCGGGATTAATTATTACCGGAAGCTTAATAATTGCAGCCTCATGAAGCCACGAAATAATTGTTGCTTCATCATCACTCTGTCTCACATCCGCTTGAAAACCATGTGTCTTCGCAGCGTTTTCGATATGTGAAACTAATTGTGCATACGACATATCGCCATAGATTCCCGAATCGCGAATATCAAGTCGCGAGAGATTTGGCCCATTGATAACCAGTAAATTCATGAGCTCACCTTTTCGTATGCCGCCAATAATAAAGCCTCATCCGGACTCTCCAGACGAGAAGTTTTTCCAATATCGGTAATTGTAACCAAGCGAATTGATTTACCACGGGATTTCTTATCAAGATACATATGACCAAGTATTCTCGGCCACGCTTGTCGGTCATAAGTAAGCGGCAATTTCAGGTTACCTAAAATCGATAAGTGAAGATCTCTGACTTCTTCCTTTATTAGACCAAGTGAGAATTGTAGATGTGCCATAAAAGCCATTCCGATGGCTACGCACTCACCATGACGCAAAGAATATTTTGCATCAATTTCAACAGCATGACCAAGAGTGTGTCCGTAGTTGAGTATCTCTCGATGAAAACTCTCCTTAAAGTCAGAAGAGACCACATCTGCTTTCACCTTAATGGCACGAAAGATTAAACCTTGAATCAAATTTGCATCATTACGAATACCTGTAAGCGTTTTATCGGCTAATAGCATCAATATTTCTCCATCGGAGATGAATCCGCATTTAATAACTTCTACCAAGCCTGCTGCAAAATCGCGATCACTAAGAGTCGAAAGCCATGAGAGATCGATGATCACGGAGGTTGGGCTATGAAAGGCGCCAATTAGATTCTTGCCGTAATCACTATTGACCGCAGTTTTTCCGCCAATGGCCGCATCGACCATTCCTGCAACGGTTGTAGGGATCGCAACCCAATCGATACCTCGTAACCAAGACGCCGCGGCATATCCTGCAAAATCAGTTACTGCTCCCCCGCCTAAACCGACGATTAAATCCGATCTCGTGAAGCCTGCAGCACCTAACCAATTCCAAACCTGCGCTAGAGATTCTACCGATTTTCCTTCTTCTCCATCTTTAATTGCAAAAAGAAATACTTCACAATCTCCTTCAAAGTTAACTTTTACATTCTCTTTCATGTTCTCTGAAACAATGATTGCTGCGCGGGTTCGACCTGCAAGCAATTCGGTCAGTTGATATCGCCAACTGTCGTCAAAAATTACTTCGTATGAGCGTTCAGCATCGATCTGAATTGACTTCATTTTTCTTCCACCAGAAGCAGAGCCAAAGTTTCATTAACTATCTCCGAGGGACTTCGATCATCTACATTTACTATATGGGTTGCAAGCGATAAATAAATAGGACGACGCTTCTCCATAAGCGCTTGCCACGATGCGCGGGGATTGTTAAGCAAAAGTGGACGATCACGATTAAAACCCACTCGCGGAGCAGCTGTGGCCAGCGAAACATCAAGATAAATTATTGGAACTTCTTGGCTCATCAAAATTGTTTGCGCACTCTCAGATAAAGGAGCGCCTCCGCCTAAAGAGAGAACGCCCGAACAAAGCGCTACCTGTTCCTTCAAGATTTTCAGCTCAATCTCGCGAAACCACTCTTCGCCTTTATCAACGAAGATCTCTGAGATCGAAGTACCAACTTCTACCTCAATTAACGAATCAGTGTCCGTGAAAGGGACTTGCATTTTCTTCGCCAATTGTTTACCTATTGTTGATTTTCCTGCACCAGGTGGACCGATCAGAATTACTGAACTTGTCATCTATTAACTACTTAAAACGGAGATTCTGCATGTACGACTCGTAGTTTCTGCGAGTTTCAGTGACGCTATCTCCACCGAATTTTTCCAGTACCGCCTCTGCGAGAACAAGTGCAGCCATAGCTTCAGCGACCACACCAGAAGCTGGGACTGCGCAAACATCGGAACGCTGATTAATCGCTTTAGCTGCTTCTCCAGTTTTAACGTCAATTGTATCTAGCGCTTTCGGAACGGTGGAGATCGGCTTCATCGCAACGCTAACGCGCAAAATTTCGCCATTAGACATACCGCCTTCAGTCCCACCTGCTCGGTCTGTGCGACGAGAAATTAATCCATTGGCGCCACGTTCGATCTCATCGTGGGCAACTGATCCTCGACGTGTTGCCGTTAAAAACCCGTCACCGATTTCAACACCCTTGATGGCTTGAATTCCCATCATCGCTCCAGCTAAACGCGCATCTAGACGGCGATCCCAATGGACATGTGAACCTAAACCGGGTGGAAGGTTGAAGGCAAGAACTTCGCACACTCCACCAAGGGTGTCTCCATCGGCATGTGCAGATTCAATTTCTTTAATCATTAGCGCACTAGTTGCAGCGTCTGCGCATCGAACGGCATCACTATCAATCCGCTCCATATCGCCAACCTCGGGAAGTGGTGTTCCCTCAGGAATGCGAACGCTTCCGATTGAAACCACATGACTTAAAATCGTAATTCCTAGGCTCTGCTGTAAGAATGCGCGTGCTACCGCACCAAGTGCCACACGTGAAGCGGTCTCACGTGCACTCGCTCTCTCTAAAATTGGTCGAGCATCATCTAAATCATACTTTTGCATTCCAACTAGATCAGCATGTCCCGGACGAGGTCGAGTAAGTGGAGCATTTCTCGCCAAATCCTTTATCTCATCAAGTGGTACTGGATCAGCCGACATGACTTTCTCCCATTTAGGCCACTCAGAGTTTGCGACTTGTATTGCGATTGGTCCACCTTGAGTAATTCCTAATCGGATTCCACCAAGAATCGAAATTTTATCTGCTTCAAAGTTCTGACGTGCGCCTCTTCCAAAACCAAGACGCCTGCGTCCAAGATGATAATCAATATCTTTCGATGTAATTTCGATGTTGGCTGGAATTCCCTCGATGATTGCAGAAAGGGCTTGGCCATGGGATTCACCTGCAGTTAACCAACGCATGAGCGTATTGTTGCAGATTTAACGACTATCTAGCGCACCAAATAACCGCGCCGCATATTGCAGGGGCTAAGGCTATAGACCCTGCAAATCGTCTTGATCTGAGCAGTTTGATCACTAACGAAACACCAGAGATTAGAGAAAAAGCTAGAAGAAAATCGACCGCGATCAACGCAGTGGTGGGTAAGAAGAAGAATCCAAGAATGGTTGCCAGTTTCATATCGCCAGCACCCAAGCCAAGGAAGAGAAGCGCTATCGACAGGGCTCCTATAATTGCGGCGCTAAATAAGTGAACGGGGGCGCTTACAAAATAAGCAACAATCGATAAAAGCAAAACAAAAATAAAGAGCAATCGATTCGGAATGCGATGGGATCGAATATCGATTACCGAAAAAAGAAGCGAGAACCCAACTAAAAGTAGATTCATTACTTATATGACGGCATTGCTTAAGGCTAGGCGTAACTCCTGCCCTAATTCTCGGGTTTCGCGATGGGTGGCGAGCTTCAGTTGTTCGATGCCTTGATATAAAAGTAAATCTAGACCACCGATTATATTTCCACCCGCATCACTCCAACGTTGAGCCAGCGCGGTTGGCCACGGCTTATAAAGAATATCAAAAAATAGCGAATCAATACTGGCCGAAAGATTCTCCGCAACCCGATCTGCGGCACCAGCAGGAGTTGTATTTACTACAAGATCATAAATACTCAGATCGTGTGCGTCATCCCAAATAATAAAATTTGGAATCATGCTTTCAAAACAGTGGGTGATTGGTGCATTGCGACGAACGCTTCTACCCATTACATCCACTGCATCAGCAATACCTTCGAGTGCTCCAGCTATGGCGCGGGCGGTTCCACCTGCACCAAGAATTAGAACTCTCTGGAAACGTGTATACCCGCGATTTTCCAGAGCTCGCAAGAAACCAAGGCCATCTGTACTTGTAGCGCTCCACTTCGCACCATCGCGAACCAAGGTATTAATCGACTGGATACGCCTTCCCAAGGTATCAATGTCTATTTGCAAAACCTCTTCTAATTCAAGAACTTCTTCCTTGAGCGGCATTGTGAGTGAGAGATAATCAAAGTTCTCACCTTCTTCACGTATAAAATTCCCAAGTTCTCCACCCTTTACTTCTATCGCTGAATAACTTCCTGCGATCCCCAAAAGCTCAAAGGCTCTTAAGTGCAGAATGGGAGATAGGGAATGCTCAATTGGTGAACCAAGCACCGCTCCTCGAATTTGCAAAGTCATTTTTTACTACTCCTGAATAATCCTGCACGTAGGTTCTTTTTATATTCTACTTTCCATTTAGAGAACTCATCAGCGGATGAGGTAAAACGTGTATCAAATGGGGCTACCGTGATGAAATACAGCCAATTCCCCAGTTCAGGGTTAACTGCCGCCAGCATCGCATTGGATCCTGGATTTCCAATTGGACCCGGTGGGAGACCGTAATTTCTATAAGTATTATACGAAGACTTAAGTAAAGTTGATTTCGTACTTAGAAAAATACTTCCTCTCAATTTTTTTATGTAATGAACTGTGGAATCCATTTGAAGTGGCATACCAATTTCAAGCCTATTTCTAATTACTCGTGATATTTTTGTGAAGTCCTGCTCATTACCTTCGGCTTGTGCGATTGAAGCGATCGTCAATAACTGCTGAGGTGAATACTTACCATTTCCTTTACTTATTCCTGATCTTGCGATTTCAA
>JBBQEE010000037.1:0-7441 GCA_038320375.1 Candidatus Nanopelagicales bacterium | reverse complement strand
TGGCTGAAGCGGCCATTACAAATGATAGATTATTAGTAGAAGCGATTTGGACTCGTTGGCATCCCCGATTCGAACGGCTTGTTAAATTGGTCGAAAGTGGAAGCGTTGGGAAATTGCTAACCGTTGATTCCGCTTTTACTTTTACGGGAAAATTTGATGGCAACTATCGATTGAATCCAGAAATGGGTGGTGGGAGTTTGCTCGATGTAGGGCCATATCAAATCCATACCTGGTTCGCCTTGATGGGCAAGAATTTAAATTTCAAGGTTGATTCATTTAACGAAAATATTGGTGAGACTAGAGTTGATCTCACCAGTGAAATTAGTGGTTTAGTGAATGAATCTGTAAAAGTTAGTGCTTTAACTTCATTTGAGAGACCCGAGAATCAAAGTCTTGTCGTATCCACAAGTGAGACCAAGTTATCATTTGTGGGAACTGAGGCATTTACATCATGGAAAAAAGCCAACACACTACAGATCGGTGACACCGTCGAAGAATTCGCACCAGTCGATGCGTTTACTCTTATGGTGGAAGCCTTTGGCTCCAAAGTAAATAGCGAAAGTGCGTGGATTCCAGAGATCAGCGAATCAGTAAAAGTAATGGAACTTCTGGATCAGTTTTAGCTGAGTGAAGCCATCTTCTCTTTTACTGCAATCACAGATGGATTTGTTAACGATGAGCCATCAGCAAAGAGCAGAGTTGGAACTACGCGATTACCGCCATTAACTAGTTCGACAAATGGCGCATACTGAATCTCGTGCTCCACATTTACTTCGCGAAAACTAATCCCAGATTCGTCAAGTTGACTCTTTAGGCGTTTACAGTAGCCGCACCAATCGGTGCTAAACATAACGAAATCACTTCCAGTAATTCCAAGTTCTTGGGCTGGTGTTTGTGTCATACGTTAGTGATTGGAATAAGTGAAACTGCGAAGATCTGCCAAGCTAAGAGTGATTTTGCACCAAGACTTAGAATTAAATAAGTCTTCTCACCTAATACGTAGTTAGTCCATTTACCAACTTCTCGGTATTGCAACCACTGATTTAAAGCAAAGCAGAAGAAGAATATTGCCTGAACGACCATAATCAAGAAAAGCCCTCTTGGTGCTTCATCTAGTGGGATCTGCGAAATATTTACGCTCATGGCCAGCCAAGGAGTAATTCCTGCAAGAGTTCCAAACCAGAATGGCATCATCGTGGTCGAACTGCGACCCGGTGGATTCATTTTTTCTTGTAACCAACCAAAGAGAATCATGGCAATATTTGCACCAACAACTGCAACTAGTGCAGCGAGAGTTAAAATTCCCCAATACATGCTTATGATTGCCACCATTAGCGAGGCGCTAATCGAATATTCAGCCCAACGGAATCGGTTTATTCCACCTTTGAGGTCACTCTCATATGTCTTACGTGCAAAAGTTGAGGTAACCAGGTGGTCTAGGCCAGCTAAGGCCAGAAATGCACCGATAACCCAGCCAACTCGAACTTCAAAGAGAGTCTCAGTCACTAAACCCTCCGTTCCTGGGGGGCCTGCAGGAAATGAACTAAGAACCTTTAGAGCGAAATCATTGGTTAGCAATAACATCGCAGCGGCTTGGCCAAGGTGTAACACCGTTAGCGAAATATTCCATTTGCGTAAATTGCTAAGGCGTTCTGGTGTTACTCCGGTAGCGATTGGAGTAGACATCATTATTTCTCCCTTAAAAGATTTTGAATTTTAGGATCAGTGCCTAAAGCGTACTGCTTAGAAGGAAAAATTTCCTGAAAACTCCGCGACATTAACTTTTGGCTTTGAATTAAGTCGCTTCAAAGATTATTCTTATGCTCGTTAAGGGGAGTACCTCGTTCGGCATCTTCGTCAATACGGATAGAAATATCCCGGAGCTGCGACCACTAAGTGGTTGAGGGAGACCTTGGCACCATGTCCTCTTAACGAATAGGTGTAAATAATGAATGTTTCTCTAACTACTTGGTTTATCGTCATCGCAGCAATTCTGGCGCTAATCGTGATTGATCTACTCACTGTAAGTCGTAAACCACATGAAGTTAAGTTCAAAGAGGCTGCCGGCTGGTCTCTATTTTATATCGGTGTTGCGATTACTTTTGGGATCTGGGTTTGGCAGAGCGCCGGTTCAGTTTTTGGAACTGAATATTTTGCCGCTTATCTAGTGGAAAAATCTCTCTCAGTAGATAATCTATTTGTATTTATTATTATTTTGGCACAATTTAAAGTGCCATCGATTTACCATCAACGCGTCTTAATGTTCGGTGTGATTCTGGCATTGGTGCTTCGTGGAATTTTCATCGCAGTTGGCGCCGCTGCGCTAGATGCTTTCAGCTTTACATTTGTAATATTCGGAGCAATTCTCATTTGGACTGGCATTGGCTTATTTAATCACTGGGATGAGGATCCAACTCCTGAAGATAATTTCTTGGTTCGCTCGATTAAAAAGCGAATTGCCATGACTGAAGAGTTTGATGGATCAAAGATATTTACACGTTTAAATGGAAAGCGAATTGCAACTCCAATGTTTTTGGTGATGGTCGCAATCGCTTCAACTGATCTACTATTCGCACTAGATTCAATTCCTGCAACATTTGGAGTAACCCAAGAACCATTCTTGGTTTTTGCCGCTAACGCTTTCGCCCTACTCGGCCTTCGCGCTCTGTACTTCTTGCTCAAGGGTCTGCTTGATAAATTAATTTATTTATCACTTGGGCTTTCGATCATTTTGATGTTTATCGGAGTTAAATTAATCCTTACTTACCTCCATGAGGTTTGGTATGAAGTTCCTAAAATATCTACCCTTGGAAGTTTGGCGGTGATTGGTGCAGTTCTAGTGATCTCTACCATTGCGAGCCTAATAAAATCCAAGCGTGATCCCAGCGCGACTGCCCACGCTGGACGAGTAACAGGTGGACATAAAGAGGACGATAAAGGAGTTTGAACATGTTGAAGCCTTGGAGCGTATTTAAACTCCAGTCTGCACTGTGATTACCTTATTTTCATCTAATAGGTGGAGAATTCACCTATGAAGCACGAGCATTTAACCGACCGCGAAGTCAGTTGGCTAGCTTTCGATCAACGGGTTCTGGAGTTAGCGGAGGATATGTCACTCCCGCTGCTCGAACGGTTGAGATTTTTGGCGATCTCGTCATCGAATTTAGATGAATTCTTTATGGTTCGGGTGGCAACGCTGATGAGCAAAATTGAAAATGGTGTCTCTGCCCCAAATGTTGCTGGCTTGAAACCTAAAGAACTGTTAGAGAAAATATCGTTAAAAACTAATGAAATTGTTGCACGACAGTCACGAACACTTCATGATGACATCTTGCCGGAACTTGAAAAAAATGGAATTAAATTAGTTACATGGGATAGTTTGGAAAATGTTGAGAGCGATTACATGTCTAAGTTATTTCAAGATCGAATTTTTCCGGTCTTAACTCCGTTAGCGGTTGATCCCACTCATCCGTTTCCATATATTTCTGGGTTATCACTTAATCTTGCGGTTATCGTAAAGAATGCAACCACAAATGAAGAGTTTTTTGCACGCGTTAAAGTGCCTGAAATATTGCCTAGATATATTGCAACTGCCAAAACTGGTTCAAGCAGATTTTTGCCGATCGAGGATTTAATCTCTATTCATTTGCAAGAGTTGTTTCCTGGAATGGAAATTGAAGATCACTACACATTTCGTGTAACCAGAAATCAAGATATCGAATTAGATGAAGAAGAAACCGATGACTTACTTGGTTCTCTTGAGCAAGAATTACTTCGCCGAAGATTTGGTCCACCAGTAAGACTTGAAATCGAAAGCGGTGTTGATACGGATTTAGTCGCAAAATTGGGTGCCCAACTCGGAGTGGGAGAAGAAAACATTTTCCATATCGATGCGCCGTTAGATCTAACTTCACTCAATAGAATTGCCGATCTTGATTTTCCTGATTTGAAGTTTCCTCCCTTTAGATCACGAACCGCTCAAGCGTTTGCTGAAGTGGAGCCCGAAGATCCTGATATGTTTTTTGCCGCTATCCGCCAAGGTGAAATCCTCCTGCACCATCCCTATGAATCTTTCACTACTTCAGTTGTTCATTTTCTAGAAAACGCTGCACGTGATCCAAAAGTTTTGGCAATTAAGCAAACCCTTTATCGAACATCTGGAGACTCTCCAATAATCGAGGCGTTGATTGAAGCCGCTGAAGCCGGCAAGCAAGTTGTTGCGGTCATTGAAATTAGGGCGCGCTTTGACGAACAAGCAAATGTTAGGTGGGCAAGAAAACTTGAAGCTGCCGGTGTTCATGTGGTTTATGGCTTAATGGGTTTGAAAACTCACGCAAAACTTTCTTTGGTAATTCGCGATGAAGTTCAAGGCTTGCGACGTTACTGTCATATTGGAACGGGAAATTACAACCCAAAAACGGCACGCGTCTATGAAGATCTGGGAATTATTAGCGCTGAAACCGAACTTACTGAGGATCTAACTCGACTATTTAATCAATTATCGGGGTTTGCTCCGCAGTCAGCATATTCGCGGTTGTTGGTTGCGCCGAGAACATTACGGCCTGGGCTGCTTGAGAAAATTGACCGTGAAATCGCAAATGCTGGTCGGGGACTACCGAGTGGAATCCAATTTAAATTAAATTCAATTCTTGATGAAGAGTTTGTGGCAAAACTTTATACCGCCTCGCAAGCTGGGGTAAAAATTGAATTACTCATTCGTGGAATATGTGCGGTCCAACCAGGGATTAAGGGAATCTCTGAGAACATCAGAGTGAAGTCAGTACTCGGCCGCTTTCTAGAGCACTCTCGTATTTATCATTTTGTAAATAGTGGTGAAGATGAATACTGGATTGGTAGCGCTGACTTGATGGGTCGAAATTTAGATAGACGAGTTGAAAGTCTTGTGTTGGTAAAACGCAAGGAACACCATCTTAGATTGCAGGCGCTTCTCGACTTAGGTTTATCAGATGGCACTGCTGCTTGGGAATTAAATCAGACAACTTGGGTGCATTCCGATAAAGATAATTTAATTGATATTCATAGTGAACTAATAAAACAATATTCAAGGGGGAGTTAAATGAATGAAGCCACCTTATTTGCTGCTGGAACAGTTCTCTGGCGCCGAGTTGAAGAAGAGAAAATTCAGATTGCGCTAATTCACCGTCCTCGTTATGAGGACTGGTCCTTTCCAAAAGGCAAAATTGAAATCGGTGAATTAGAAATAACTGCTGCTTACAGGGAAACACTTGAAGAAACTGGATTTAAAAGTATTTTTGGACCTGAACTTTGCACAGTTTCTTACCCAGTGGGCGAAAGCATCAAATCAGTCAGATATTGGTCGGCTGAGGCCACTGGCGAAGCGAGCCCGGTTCAGGATCTAGGAGAAGTAGACGAAATACTTTGGTTATCGGTCGAAGATGCTTATAAGAAACTCACGCGTGAAGGGGACGCGGAAGTTTTAAAAAACTTTGAACTATTTGGATCAGAGACCATTCCTCTAATTCTACTTCGTCACGGAACTGCGCTGCCACGACAAGAGTGGCTGGGCGATGATGGCGATCGCCCTTTGGCACAACTTGGTCAAATTCAGGCAAAGCGAATTTTATTGAACTATGCCCCTTACTCAATTAACGAAATCCATTCATCAGATGCTTTGAGATGTTACGAGACGGTCGCCCCAATGGCGCAGGCGCTTTCATTAAACTTAATTTATTGGAGTGAATTGAGTGAATACTCATTTAAGAAAGATAAAAAATCTGGACTAGATGTCATTAGTGAAATTATTGAAAGTCAATCAAGGGCCATTGTTTGTGGTCATAATCCAGTACTCCCGGATATTGTTCAAAAATTGATAGGTAAAAAGAATTTTAAAGAGTTAGAGCATGGATTGCGTCCAGCCGAGGCTTGGGTTCTGTATCATAGAGATGGAGAAATAGTTGCAATTGATTGGCATCCGGCGCCATAAAGCTGATTTCTAACTCTCGATTACTAACTACTTAGCCAATCCAACCTACGAAGTAAAATTCCCTCACGCAGCGCCCAAGGACAAATTTCAACTTGGTCAAGATCTAGCATTTCCATAACTTCATTGGCAACGATGGCACCAGCAACTATTTGTCCAGATCGACTCATTGAGACTCCAGGTAGATCCGTTCGGAGATCGTGAGTCATTGCAACTAGCCGACTTATAGCTGAATTTAATGAAGACCGTTCTAGAATCTTGATGTCATCTCCATACCAGTGCGATGTAATTCTCGCTAAAGTTCTAAAAGTCTTACTCGTCGCTACAGAATGATTGGCATCATGAGTTTTAAGAGTTTTTGGTAACTTACTTTTAAAGGTATTAGTAACATATTTAGTTAACTGGTCTATGGACTTTGAATTAAATGGATCGCCAGTAAGAAATTCACGAGTTAATCTAGATGCGCCTAACGGAAGCGAGAGAGCGGTATCAGGATTTTCATTAGAACCCGTCGCGATTTCAAGTGAGCCCCCACCAATATCTAAAACTAATAACTTGCCAGCAGACCATCCCAACCAGCGGCGGACTGCTAAAAATGTCATTGACGCCTCATCGGCGCCCTCAAGAATCTGCAGATCAATTCCATATTTTTCATTTATATTGCTAATGATCTTTAATCCATTTTTAGCCTCCCGTAGCGCGGATGTTGCAAAGGCTAGAATCTCATCTGTCTTATTTTGATTGGCGTGAAGAACTGATTCGCTAACCGCTTTATCTAAAAGCGCAATTCCTTCTTCAGTTATCGAACCATTTGAATCGAGATACTCTGTAAGACACAGATCAACTTTGTAATTAGTAGCGGGAGTCGGACGAGCCCCGAAGTGGGCATCCATAACTTGGAGGTGGATAGTGTTGGAGCCCACATCTAAAACCCCCAATCGCATAACGCAAATCTATCGGTGAGCACTCTAATTATTTGTTTATTGGGCGCTTTTTGAGCAAATTTGATAGGGTCAAGTTCTGTTTGAGTGAAGGAGAAATCAATGTCTGAAAATTCAGGTGAATGTCCAGTAGTCCACGGTTCACATACCGAGGTGGGTTCATCGAACTCATACTGGTTTCCCAAAGCGCTGAATTTAGAGATTCTTCATCAGCAAGATACAAAGATAAATCCGCTAGGTAATGATTTTGATTATCGTGAAGAGCTAAAGAAATTGGATTTCGTAGCGCTCAAAAAGGATATGCATGCGTTAATGACTGATAGCCAATCTTGGTGGCCAGCAGATTGGGGTCATTACGGCGGGTTGATGATTCGCTTGTCATGGCACGCAGCTGGAACTTACAGAACAAGTGATGGACGCGGTGGTGGGGGAACGGGTAACCAACGTTTTGCGCCACTTAATTCTTGGCCCGATAACGTAAACCTTGATAAAGCGCGACGTCTTCTGTGGCCGATCAAAAAGAAATATGGAAATAAAG